>JAFSAX010000124.1 GCA_017442105.1 Selenomonadales bacterium
CTACCTCCTCCGGCAAGACCACCACGGCGCACAAGATCCGCCGCCGCCTGGCGAAAGACGGGGTACAGTGTGTGGTGGTTTCGCTCGATGATTTCTTCCTCGACCGCAACAAGCTCCCGCTGCTGCCGAACGGCAGACCCGATATGAAGCCAAACGGCAACCAGCCGCCGAGAGGTAACGGTTTCGACAAAGACAGACCGAATCACCGTCCCGACATGAAACCGAACGGCAAGCCGCCTCACCGTCCTGATATGCGCCCCGACCACAGACCGCCGCACGGTGGCGACGTCAGACCTCCGCATCACAGACCGCCGATCCACAGATCACACTATCATCCGCCGCATCATCACCACTACCACGGCAGATATCACCTCTATTACGGCATCTTCATTCCGCCCATCATCTACGGTGGCTGCTACTACGACACCATCTATGACAACGATGCCATCATCGAAAGCTTCATCTACATACAACCGTCCAAGCACCCCAACCAATTCCTCTTCCCGCTCCTGCGCGAAAACGGCCACCCCGATGATGCTGTATTCTGCGTAACGTACGACGGCCAAGAAGCATATGAGTACGACCTCAGACACGGCAACGGCGCCTTCTATCGCATCGCCATCGACAAAGAACCAAAAGCGAGAAAATGGAAAGCCGACCCGCCGACAAATCCAAACCCGCCTTACATCACCTGTCTTGATGACTTCCTCTACAAATACCACTTCACCCCGTCGCCGACCGCCCTCTTCGATGGCAAACACCTCTACAAATTCGACGCAGACAACCGCACCTTCACAGAAAACCAGACCATCGAAGGCCTCACCACCACCTACAAGCACGGCGATATCTACCTCATCCACGCCACACCCGACAGTACCCATCCGTATCCGAAATACTACCTCATCCTCCCCGATGCCATCTACGAAACGACGGCAGACCTCACACACGGATACATCGACTTCAACGAACTCAACCACGATACCAAAAAACTGTGGAAGATCATCAAATAACGACCACCTGCACACAAAAAGACCCGAGGATCACACCTCGGGTCTTTTTATACTATTATTCTATTTTACACAAGATCAATCACAAAAAGAGCTTAGCGGAACATCCAAGATCTCCGATGCCATAATAAGCGTATGGAGCGAATACTTGTTCCTTCTGCCGCACTCGATCTGGCTCAGATAATTCGCCGTAATGCCCAGCTCCTGCGCCAACTGAGCCTGCGTATATCCCTTCAGGCGGCGGAAATAAGCAATGTTGCATCCGATCCTACGATACTGCTCACGCACATGCAGTTCTACTGTCTTTTCTTCGCCTGTTTGCAAACTCTACACCTGCCATTCAAAATTTATTAACGGGCACACGATGCATCCAAGCGCACCGTGTGCTCGTTTTATCATGCCTTCTTACTTAGAAGCTGTAACGTACGCCTGCGTTCCACTGCCACGGAGTGCGGATCTCATCGCCGTACGTTTTGATAACATCTGCATAGAGGTTCGTTGCATCGCTCATTTTGTAGTTGAAACCGAAACCGACTTCATACCACGTACCGCCGATCTCATCCGTGATCAACGCAGAGTTGCTGCCAAGACGGAAGGCCGTATCCGCGTCACCGCAGAAATCATGGAGAGCCGATGCTTTCACATAGATCGCGCCTTTATTGCCAAGCTCTTTACCGAGCTCTACGCCGAGACGCGCGACAAGACTGTCGATGGCATCATGTTTTACATTGATACCGTTATTCGTCGTGTAGCTGTCTCCGCCGATATGCATATACGTCATTTTAGCAAGCGGCGTTACGAACCAGCCTTTGCCCATGTCGTTTTTCATACCGTATTCGGCGCTGAGGGACGTACCGTACGTATCATATTCGCCTTTCGTAAGCTGACCTGCCGCATTGATCGAGTAATCACTGCTGATCGAGCCGACTTTGGCAACGATATCTTTGTAGTGACCTCTTTCACCGAGCCACGTACCGTAAGCCGAGAGCGAAGTATTGCTAAGCTCGCCGCTGCCTGCCGCATACATCGTATCGCCTTCCGTATGGCTCACTGCCACACCGTAATGCCAATCGTCTTTGGCTTTGTCATAGCCGATCTGGAACATGTTGTATTCTGTTTCAAAATCACTGCCGCGTTCAAATTCGCCCTGCGTGAAGCGCGTCCATACACCTTGCGCACCTTCGCTGTTTCTGAGCTCACCAAGACGCTGGCTGAACGTCGCATCTTCATCGCGCCATGCTACTGCCGCATTGGCCGCCACACCGCTGATGGATTCTGTTGTAGTCGTCGTTTGAGCCTGCTGTACGTCTTTGATGACACCGTTGAGAAGTTTGTCGCCGTCAACATCTTCGTACTCGACCGTCATGTCGATCGCACCGTTTAAAAGACCTTCGTCTACATGTACGTTACCTGTGAGATTACCCGTTGCTTCTTCTGCCGCATCGAGTTTGTTTGCCAATTTGTTAAGGTCGTCAGTCGAGCTGAAGCCGTCTGCATCGACGCCTGCCATGCTGAGGTTGAGCGTCGCACCCGATTCAGCCGCCATGATATTGATCTGACCGCTGCCATCGGTGAATACGACATTACCTTCGCCGGCGAGATTGTCGATCGTGATCTCGCCCGTGCTTTCCTGATTGATAACGCCGTCGTCCATCGTGAGGTCGCTGACGAAACTGTCATCAGAGCCTTCGGTCGTCCAATGCGCGCCGTTTGCAAGACCAAGGTTCATGCCCGTTACATCGCCCGTCGGAGAACCTGCCGCGATCGCAACGTCATTTTTATAAATATTGCCTTCGAGCCAAGACTCGCTGTTCATCAAGTTGACATTTACCGCAGCATCTACCGGATGAACGTCTTTGCTGTCGAGTTCATATATGATATCGCCTTTGAGCTGGACGATCGTATCCTGATCGCCCGCGCTGTTGATATTGATCGTAGAGCCACCGCGTGCGCCGATCACTTCGTTATTGGCAGTCGCATACAAGTCACCTGCGATGTCGACCGTACCCTGGCTGGTAGCTACGATCGCACTATCAACATTTTCGATCGTCGTTACCGTATCTTTGTCGACCGTGATCTTCGCATTATCGGCAGGCTCTGTATCCGTAAGGTTACCATTCATAGCCCAGATACCATTGCCGCTGCCGCCGCCGTCAATGTTCAAAGCATCACCTTTGACATTGATCTCGGTACCGTTGTACTGCGCAATAAGACCATAGCTTGCATCGTTGATATTGATAGCCGTCGTAGTTTCATCGCCGACATTGATGACAGCCGTACCTGCTACATCGACAGCCGTACCGTTTTTCGCATTGATACCGCGACCACCGTTTGCCTCGATATCAATATTACCGCCAAGCGTTACCACAGTTTCTTCGTCTGCCGCTTTAGCAAGAACTGCCGCACCGCCTGTGCCTTCGTTAACGATGTTGATACCGCCCGTTTCAGCGTCGGTATTCGTTGCCGTAATGGCAATATCTGCACCATCAGCCGCGTATACGACTGCACCGTATTTGTTGTCAGCATTACCGTTTATATTGACAGCACCTGCACTGATCTCAGTTTTGTTCGCACCCGTTTTAACTGCGATAGTCGGTCTTTCGCCGTCCGAATTGAGGTTCAATACGCTGTTTTCATTGCCTTCAATGCTGATCGTAGTCTCTGCTGCATTGGAAGCGTTGTTGACGATCGCGTGTTCGCCCGCATTGATCGTCATTTCATCAAAACCGTTCATAACAACCTTGCCGTCGCCGCTGTCGTTCGGTACGAAGATACCGTCAACAGGTGCATTGACTGTGATCTTGTTTGCCGTGACCGTATTGACACCGTAGCCCGTTACTGCTTTATCGGCAGCAGCATTGATCTCAACTTCCACCGCTTCTACCGTATTCGTACCTGTACCCAACACAGGGTTGCTCGTGCCTGTCTGTTCAAGCGTGACCTTGCCGTCGCTTACGATCGTTGTGTTGTAGATAACGCCTTCGTTTACGTTACCTTTTTTGCCCTGATAATCGGAAGTGAGCGTCAAGTCGATGCCCTTGAATTCGAGCGTGCTGTCTTTGATAAGAACATTGCTGTCATCGTTGCCGACTACATCGAGTGCAACTGCGTCTGCCGATGCATCTTTCTGAATGAGACCGTCTTTGCCGCTGAGCGTATTAACAGTGCTGTCATCAGTCACGTTCCAGGTACCGCCGCTGACATCCACATTGCTCGAGCCCGTATCTTCAGTCGTGATCTGTGCGTTCATCACTGTGCCTTCCATTACGTTGACGTTCAGATCTTCGGTCGCGTTGATCGCTTCTTTGAACGTAGCTTCAACGCCTTTTTCTACGTTGATCTCATTAAAGTTCTCAGCTGTGCCGACCGTTTTGCCCGTCCAGCCTTCTTTGAGATTGAGCGTATTGCCTAATCCTTCGCCGCCGTCATCACCGTAGAGTTTGGCATTGGAGATATCGGCATTGCCGCTGATATTGATAACGTTGCCATCAGCTTTGCCTATATTCGTTTCGAGAATATTACCTTTTTTATCACGTACGTAATCTACGGAGATCCCACCATATACACTGCCGCTGATCTTGCTGTCGCCTGCGATATTGACCGTATTGTCATCAGCACTGCCTTCTACATCATATACATGACCGCCCGCTACCGTAGAGCCTTCGCCCAGCGTCACATCAGTAAGCGAGATCGTATTGCCCGAAGCATCGCCGCCTTTGCTGAAGACGAAACCGCCGTACATTTCGGCATTTTCTACCGTGACGTTTTCGATGATCGCTTCATTGTTCGTTGCACTGCCGCCTCTTGCTTCCCCACCGTATACACAAAGGACACTGCCGTCTGCCAATTTTACCTCAACATCTTTGAGGATCGTTTTATTCGAATCGACATCTGCTTTCGAGCCGTCATTGCTCAACGCACCTGCGATGAACGTATGGCCGCCGGTCGTAAGAGTGACGCCTTCAAGCGAAACGCTGTTGCCCGTTGCGACAGCTTTGTAGCTTGCATCAGCGCCACCGTCGATGCAGGAACCATACAAGTATGCATATCCGTTCGTATTGATCGTAACGTCATGCTTGATCTCTAATGTATTGTTGTTCGGATTCTCTGTGATGTTATTGCCGCCGTTTTTCTTACCGGAGTAAGCTGCAAAAATACCGACATTGCCGTTCGCTTCCGTCGTCGTATAGGTAACAGCACTGTCCGTCACTACATGATTGGACGTACCTTCCTTGTCGTTTTCGGGATAATAGTTGCAATAATATGTATTATCGGTAAGCGCATTGAAGCCCGTATCCGTCTTGAACTCTGCAATAGAATCATACTCCCCACCGATCGTATGATCTGCCGCGAGTGCCGTACCACCGCTCATCATAACAGCTACCACCGCTGCTGCCGCGATCGCCTTCACGCCGCTTTTACCGTTGGCTTTTGCCACTTCGGATACGACGACGTAACAATGTTTTACTTTGCTCCAAACAACTTTGTATATCTTATTCATAAGATATGCCCCCTTTTTCTCTTCTTTTTGCTTTGTTGTCTATGTCTTTTGTTTCTCTTTTATAAATATCGGTAATCAAAATACCCCCCCCCCGCAAAATCTATAGTTATCTTTTAAGATACCTACAGTTATCGCAAGAAGGTCTGCTTTTTTTGATTCCTTCTTATTTATAAAGATACAACTCGATCACCTAAACAACTATGTTCTACACGAGAAGGGATATTCCTCCTTTTTTCAGTTACTTTGTTTTGTATTTGGCTCGGTTTTAAATCCTATATTTTATTATCGTATTTTTCATTGTTATATTTTTATTCCTTATTGTCATACAGCGTCCATATCAAGGAGAATCTATTGTTTCGTATTTTATTTTTTTATGTATTTCTATTTTTATATATTCTTTTTGTATTCCTTATTGTTCTTGTTTTATAACTAGATGTCAATTATTATTCATTCCTGTATAAAAGTTAAAATTTTTTTGAAAAAACAAAAAAAGACCTCCGACATTTACTTGGGTCTTTGTATGTTTATGCATATCTGTCCTGTATATCCTGTTTTTTTAGGCATAAAAAAAGAACCCAAGCGGTATGCCTGAGTTCTTGTACGCGTATTCTTCTGTCTGTTACATGACGGCCTGCGCGATCATGCGGACGCCGACGAGGAACATGATGATGGAGAGGATGAGCATGATGGTGCGGGATTTGGTTTTTTTAGCTACGCGGGCACCGATCTGTGCGCCGACTGCTGCACCGATACCAATGGCAAGGCCTGCGTCCCAGAGGACGTTGCCGAGCCAGCCGTGGGAGATGACGCCGACGGCACTGGACATACCGAGTACGCATTGGCTGGTTGCGGTTGCTACGTGTGCCGGGAATCCGAGGAGGAATACCATGGCAGGTACGTGGATGATGCCGCCGCCGATGCCGAGGATGCTGGAGAGGAATCCGACTGCGAAGCTGAGGGTGATACCGAGCGGTGCGTTATAGATGAAGGTTTTGGGGTCGAATCCTGCGCCGTCTGCTTTTTTGGACGGTTTGAAGTAGGTAAGAAGTGCGAGGATCATGAGTACGATACCGAAGGTGATGCGGAATCCGTCGCCTGTGAAGTAGTCTGCTACGTAGCTGCCGAGGAATGCGCCGGGGAAGGTCGCAAGGCCGAAGCGGATGGCTGCGTGCCAGTATACTTTTTTCTGTTTGACGTAGGCCATGGTGCCGGAGAGTGCGTTCATCATGACGCAGAAGAGCGATGTGCCGATGGCATGCTGCGGCGACCAGTGGTAGAGCATGACGAAGATGGGGACGAGTACGATACCGCCGCCGATGCCGACGAGTGTACCGAACATACCGACACCTGCGCCAAGCATGAAGAATTGGACGATGTCGAGGATGCTGAAATCCATGGTGAGTATATGCCTCCTTATGTTTGAAAAAACGAATATATTATTGTTTCATTATACACCTATTCGCGCAGGAAGGGTATGGGAAAATGGTTGTATTCCGTTTATTCATGTTTAATATCTATCAACAGAATAGTTCTTCAGCAGGCGGTGAGTCCTCCGTCGGCGAGCCAGACGGCGCCTGTGACGAAGGAGGCGCGGTCACTTATGAGGAAGGCGATGACGTTTGCGATCTCGTCGGGGCGCGCTATCCTGCCAAGCGGGTAGAGGGATTCCATCTCTCTTTTGGCTTCTTCTTTCCCTTCTTGGGGAAGCTGCGCGTCGGTAAGGGGTGTGTCTACGTCAGCAGGGCAGATGCAGTTGACGCGGACAGCGGGGGCAAGTTCGAGGGCGAGGGCTTTTGTCATGGTGGTGATGGCGCCTTTTGATGCGCAGTAGGCGGAGCAGAAGTAGTTGCCGTTTACGCCTGCGTCGCTCGATACGTTGACGATCGCCCCGCCCGCTTGTCTTAAGAGGTCTACAACGGCTTTGGTGACGAAGTAGGTGCCTTTGAGGTTGGTGTCGATGACGTCTGTCCACTCTTCTTCGGTCATGTTATCAATGCTTTTTTCAAGGTAGATGCCGGCAGAGTTGATGAGCGCATGGAGCATGCCACAGTCACGTCTGATGATCTCGCCAAGACGCAAGCAGTCGGCGGTGCTTCGTACGTCACAGGGGATAAAGACGACGTTTTCTCCGAGTGCTTCTTCGGCCTTTTTCCCCTTTTCTTCGTTTCTGCCTGTGATGATGACGCGGTAGCCGTCTTCGATGAGAAGGCGTGCGGCGGCAAGTCCGATGCCGCTGGTTCCGCCTGTGATGAGTGCTGTTTTCATGGCGTCTCCTAGTTTTCGATGCCGCGGCGTGCCTCTACGCCTTGGCTGTAGTAGTGTTTGATCTCTTTCATCTCGGTGATGAGGTCGGCGCGCTCGAGAAGCTCGTCGGGTGCGCCTCTGCCTGTGAGGACGATCTCGGTATGAGGCGCGCGCCCGTCTAAGATGCGCTTGACGTCTTCCCATTCGGCAAGTCCGAATCGAAGGGCGCAGTTGATCTCGTCTAAGACGATGAGGTCAAAGGTTCCGCTTACTGCGGCTTGATAGGCATTGTCGAGGCCTCCTTTGACGAGGGCGATGTATTCGGCAGGGGGCTTACCTTTCGGGAAGATGACGACACCTTCAAAGGCTTTTTTCTGTTCGTCGGTGAGCATGCCTTCTTCGGCGATAAAGAACGGTTTGCCGAGCGTTTCTAAGGTGAGGTTCGGCGAGAGCGTAGGCAGGATATTGTGTTCGCTGTAGGCGAGGCCTTTCATATATTGCTGAAAGAGGACGCGGTGTCCTGCGCCGAGTGCACGTATGGCAAGTCCGATGGCGGCTGTGGTCTTGCCTTTGCCATCTCCTGTGTAGACTTGGATGTAGCCTTTTTCTTTCATGGTATCGACCACCTTTCTTTCGTTTATCATATCAAGTTTCGGGCGAAAAAAAAAGAACTCGGAGCAATTTTCTCCGAGTTCGTATGCGGTCTTAGAATGTGGTGGAGATGCCTGCGCGTACGCCGTCGAATTTGTAATCGCCGTCATCTTCGTCATTGAAGTCTTTGTATTCTGCCCAGCGGTAGGATACGTCGAGTCCCCAGTCATCGGCGAATTTGTACGTGCTGCCGATTTCATAGATCTGGTTGTTGTTGCCGATACCGATCTTGCCGAAGAGGTTGACTTTTTCGCCGAGCGGATACCAGCCTTGGAGACCGACTTGGATGCCGTCTGTATGGTAGCCGTCGCTACCCCCTGCGTAGGTATATTTTTCACCGTAGTAGACGTAGCCTGCATACGCGTTGAGGTTGGGGCTGAGTTTGTAGAGGATATTGACTTCGCTGGCATCGCCTTTGCCTTCTTCGTCTCTAAGACTATAGCTGTAATGGCTGTAATCGTATTGGATCGCCCAGTTGTCGTCCATGCCGTAGGTGATATTACCGTAGAAACCGCTGTCGCCGTCAAGGTCTCTTCCTTCGTATTCGCTGTTCGGGCTGAAGGATGTACCGAGCGTTACGTCCCATTTGCCTTCTTCGATCTCGGCAGGTGCTGCCATTGCCGTGACGGAGCCTACTACCATCGTTGCGATGAGTGCCGATAAGACTTTCTTTTTCATATATGTTCCCTCCTGCGTGTCATCATACTATCATAACAGTATGATATTATTTCGCTTTTGCTCATACATTTTCCTGCCAAGGTGCCTCTTTGACAAAAGCAAAGGCTCGAAGGTTATACTTCGAGCCTTTGCGGGAGTGTATGTGATATTGTTTAGAACGTCGTGGAGATACCTGCGCGGACGCCGTCAAATTGGAGGTCTGTTACATCGCCGACATCTTTGTATTCTGCCCAGCGATAGGATACGTCAAGACCCCAGTCATCGGCGAATTTGTACGCGGCACCAATTTCATAGATCTGGTTGTTGTTGCCAAGACCGATCTTACCGAAGAGGTTTACTTGGTCTGCAATGGGGTACCAGCCCTGAAGACCTATTTGGACACCATCGGTATGGTAACCATCGCCGTCGAAGTTTTCACCGTAGTAGACATAGCCTGCATAGGCGTTGAGGTTCGGGCTGAGTTCGTAGAGAACGTTGACTTCGCTGGCATCGCCATCAGCGTTTATGCCTCTTTCACCGTAGCTATAGTGGCTGTAGTCGTATTGGATCGCCCATTTGTCGTCCATGCCGTAGGTGACGTTACCGTAGAAACCGTTGTCGCCGTCCAGATCATAGCCGCTGTCTTCGGTGTTCGGGCTGAACGATGTACCGAGGGTGATATCCCATTTGCCTTCTTCAATTTCAGCAGGTGCTGCCATTGCCGTGACAGAGCCTACTACCATTGTCGCAATAAGAGCCGATAATACTTTCTTTTTCATATATATTCCCTCCTGTTACGTCCCTTATGGGGACGGTGTTTTCTAATACCTAGTTGTTTGGTTCGATCTTATACCGCAAGATTCCTTCTTTTGTCAGAAAAATCTATCATCTGTGGTGCGGACGCGGATGGTGCGGACGCGGATGATGCTTTCTGTGATGCGGCGGCGGACCGTGATGTTTGAAATGGCGCGGCGGCGGCGCATAGTGTCTGTAGTGGTGCGGCGGCGGTGCGGGGTGTCTGTAATGATCGTGGAACGGATCGACTACGATGACGATGCCGCTGCTTGTCGGTTGTACGGCGGTATTGAGTGCGCTCGCTTCTGCCTGCGGACTTCCTGTGATGACACCGAGCCCCAAGAAGGCGCCGAGCAGTGCTCCTGTAAACCATTTTTTATTCAACATATGACCCAACTCCTTCTCTTCGTTTTCTTTGGTGGGGGATCGGAAGGTGTGTTCCCTTCCGTTGATTCTATTATGCAGGAGTTTCCTTTTGTTTTTCTTTGAGGCGGTAAATTTTTCTTTACTTTTTCATTTCTTTTTTCCACTTTTTATAGAAGTCTTTAACGATACCGCGATAGATGTCGATGGTGCTTTTATCATCGTCGTCGATGGCTTCGTAGATGAAGGCAGGTCGTCCGCTTTTCGCATCGACGACGGATAGTTTCGCATGGACATAGGAGCGATACGTATAGTGCGGCGGATAGTCCTGCACAACGGTTTCGATACGGGTGATATAGCGCGTGCGTTCGTTGCCTTCGCGGTCACGGTACGATTCGGTATGGGTGTATCGTTGTTCGACGGACGCGGAGGAAGGTTCTATCCAGTAGCGGTTTTTCTCGTATCGTTTTATTTCGACGGTGAGATAAGCATCGGGCAAGGCTCCGTCTTCGTCCTGTCGGTAGGCAAGGTCATCAAGCTTGTCTTCACCGATGCGAAGAAGCTCATATGTAAGGGCATCAGCGAGGAAGGTATCGCCTGTGTTCGCATCATCTAAGGTGACATCTGCGACGGTGATGCACTTCCAGTCCTTCATACTGACGGTCGGATCGCGCCATGCATGATCTTCTGCGGCAAAGGCAGTGGCTGCCATGAGGGTGAAGAAGGCGGCGCAGAGCATGGATATCAGTCGTTTCGTCATACGGATCACCCTCTCTTTCGTTTTTTGCTTTGTTTGATAGCTGTTTTGAGTTCTGCGTAGAAGTCGGTTATCGTTTCTTCGATATTCTTATCCATCGTGCGAGAAGAACGCATCGTGTCACGATAATGGAAGATGGGACGATGTGTTTTGCCGTCGTATAATATATATTCGGCTTCGGCTGTCTGCGTGTATACGCGCTGCGGGCCGACGGAATGGTCTACATAGTAAGTCGGTGAGTACCATTCGTCATAATAGTCGCCATCACGAACGATCTCAGCTTGATACATCGGAAGCGAGCACGTATAGCCGGGGTCTTCGCGCATATCATACGATGTTTCGTTGACGGTCATGACGAGGTAGGCGTCTTCGGTCAAGGCCTCATCAGTCGGACGATGGCCTTGGACGAAGGTGATATCATCGAGCTTTTCTGTATATTCGTGGAGCATATGGTATTCGTTTCCGCTGACTGTGCCTTGGGCATATTCGATCGGGCAGATGCGGACGGTCTTGATCTTATGAAGCTGTGCATCGCGGTCCGCCCAGACGGGGCCGTTGGCAAAGGCGGTCGCCGAGCACGCGATACATGCTCCTATGAGAAGTGCTGTTATTTTTCGTTTCATCGTCTTTCACCTCTTATCTTCGTGTAAAAAGCTGTACCCGGCAGAAAGAGCGTCTTCTTTCGTTCTCACTTTGGGCGGAACATTCTCTTGTTAAGATTACGATACCATCCTTCTCTTTTCCTTTCTTTGAACGTGATTTTCTC
>JAFSAX010000125.1 GCA_017442105.1 Selenomonadales bacterium
CATTGCCGCCTTCTCCTTCAGAGCCACTGCCTTCATTGCCGCCTTCTCCTTCAGAGCCGCTGCCTTCATTGCCGCCTGTACTGTCCGCTTTTAGACTACCTTGACCGTTAGTCGTGCTGAATTCGATATCACCGACTGCTTGTGTAACAGATGCTGTCGTAAGGCCTTCTGCGATCTGTACATAGCCGTCAAGATTACGTTCACCCGATACATAGCTCGAGTAATAGAGCTTATGAGCAAGAGCATCAAGTACAGCTTCTACCGTATCTTTCATCGACACATCAATGCCGTTGTTATCGGTGCGGAGCGTAATGGAAGAGTCTTCCGCGGCTTTGGTGATCGTCGTATCGCCGCCGAGGATATTGGTCGGAGTCTGTGTATCATGCGTATACGTTACCATCGTATGTCCGCTGTAGTTGTCGATGGTGAGATCTTTGCTCTTGGCAGTCTGGTTGATGATGCCCATCGCATCTTTACTGCTGCCGCCATAGAAGTTGGTCACGCGGCTCTTCTCGCCGTTGCCGATATCTTCGTTATCCTGATAGTAGCGCGAGTTGTTCGCTTCATTCGTCCATACAGCGCCGTTCTGCAGATAGAGGTTCGCCGTAGAACCGTTGTCGATGATACCGCTTAAGTGCGAGTTCGCCGTAGTAAGTGCGAGCGATACGCTTGCATCTGCCGCATCTTCTTTTTTCAAGACAAAGATATCGCCGTCGATGTTGACATCATTTGCACCTACTGTCTTGCCGTCTGCACCGAGGTTCATCGCAACGTCGCCGCCATAGGAAGCAAGTGCATAGTAAGCATAGTCTGTGCCTTTCGGTACGGTGATCTGTCCGCCTTTTGCAACGGTGATGGAACTGTCATCAGCGACAGTAGCGATGCCGTTGCCGTATACGTCGATATCAACATTGCCATCTACAAGGATATTACCTTTTTCGACTTTGGTAATGATACCTGTATTGTTGTAGCGGGAGATGACGTTATCCTTACGGAGACCGATGCCCCAATCCTGGTTCGTCTCGCCTTTGATATTGACGTTGCCGTACTCAACATGGATAGTAGATGCTGCTGCCGCTTCCTTGCTGTCTTCGCCCCAACGGTCGGTCTTGGCAATAGCGATGCCGTTCCCACCCATACCGCCGTCTACACGGATATTAAGATCCCTTGTTTTGAGCTTAGTGCCTGCTACGATGGTCAGCGAGGAGCCGCCATTATCAGACGGGTCGAGCCAGACGGCATTCGTCAGCGAGTTGCCGTTTTCGGGGCTCTTGGTGATGATATTAAGTCCTCTAGTTGTCTTGACTTCTACGTTCATATCGGGAGCAACATAGATGCCGACAGGAGTTGCTGTATCGTTCTCGACCTGAACATTAGCAGCCTTAGAACCAGCATTTACAACCGTTGTTTTTTCAGGGCGTATCGCTGCCAAGATATTATTGTCAAGGTCAGTATACTGTATGTCGGTTACATACAGGTTTTTCCCCATCCCACCAGTCAATGGTGCTGTTGATGTCTTACTGTCAATTTCTTTCCAGAGATGTGCCGTATTGTTTACCAATTCACTGCCTTCACGCAGTTTGGCAAGCTCGCCTGCTACTTGGTCAGTCTTGATAGTGTCCCACGTGTAGAGCTGATTGTAGGCAGGGTTGGTCGTGAAGTCGTCTGCCCCGAAGACAGTGGGGTCAGTCTCTCCGTCGGTGAAGATGTTGAGTTCGTTGCCTACCTGCATCCACAGGCGGTTCGTATCGTATTCGGCATCGATCCTGCCGAACCAGCCGTCAGCGCCTTCTTTGGCATAGACTTTTTCCCAGTCGTTAGGCGTATCCGATACGAGGTTGGATACGGTCGTTTTGTATACGTCGAGGTTGATCGACGAACCGTAGTTGGCGATGTTATAACACATGATGTATGCGGTGCCGTTCGGCAGTACTTTGATACTGCGCATTTCGCGGCCTACGCC
>JAFSAX010000126.1 GCA_017442105.1 Selenomonadales bacterium
ATGATCAATAAAGTAGAAATTTGCGGTGTGAATACGTCCAGATTGCCGATCCTGTCGGCTTCGTATATGCGGACCTTGTTCGAGGAATTGCAGAGCGGGCGGACGGAGGCGCGTGAGATACTCATTCACGGGAATCTTCGGTTGGTGCTGAGTGTGATACAGCGGTTTCATAATCGCGGAGAGTATGTCGATGATCTGTTCCAAGTCGGTTGTATCGGACTGATGAAGTCGATCGACAACTTCGACTTGTCGCAGAATGTCAAGTTTTCCACGTATGCGGTGCCGATGATCATCGGGGAGATCAGACGATATTTGCGCGATAATAATCCGATCCGCGTCAGTCGCTCGATGCGCGATGCGGCGTATAAGGCGTTGCAGGCGCGTGATATGCTGGCGAACAAGTATTCGCGTGAGCCGTCTATCAAGGAGATCGCCGAGGAGCTTAATATGTGCAGGCAGGATATCGTTTTTGCGCTCGATGCGATACAAGAGCCCATCTCGCTGTTCGAGCCTATCTATCATGACGGCGGTGACCCCATCTTTGTGATGGATCAGATCAGCGATGATAAGAACCTTGACAAGAACTGGCTCGAGAGTGTCATGCTCCGCGAAGCGATGAAACATCTCAGTGCACGCGAACAACATATTTTGAATCTGCGCTTTTTTGAAGGGAAAACGCAGATGGAAGTCGCGGAAGAGATCGGCATTTCGCAGGCACAAGTTTCTCGTCTGGAGAAAGCTGCCATTTCACATATGAAGAAGTATGTGTGAGGTGGCTGATGATGGAGAGAAGGATCGTATTGCGCATCATCATCGCGATGGCATGTATCGGGTGGGGGTGGATATTCTATCATGTATTCGGACAGACGAGTGTACCGTCGGTCGGCTCAGGGCAGCTGCTGCGTCTTCATGTGATCGCAAACGGTGACAGCGTGCGCGAACAGGCAGTCAAACTGCGTGTAAGAGATGCGGTGATACGGACGCTTGCCGATGACATGGAGGCGGCAGACGACAGTGAGGAAGCGAAACGTATCGTATTGATGCGTGAAGATGAAGTCATCGCGGCGGCGCAGACTGTGCTGGAGCAAGCAGGAGAAGACGATACAGTCAGAATGGAGGTGGGGAGATTCGCGTTTCCGCTGAGGGTGTATGGTGATCTGGTCGTGCCTGCGGGTGAATACGAAGCCGTCAGGATCATCATCGGTGAAGGCAAAGGGCAGAATTGGTGGTGTGTCCTTTTCCCGCCTCTGTGCATGGTAGACGCCGCTGTTGCAGTAAGTGCGGAGGAGATATCGGGCGAAGAAAATGAAAAGCGTATCATCTACCGAAGCAAGGTGGCGGAGATGCTCGGACAATAGCAGGAATCATGCCGTTCTCATATACTGGAGAAAAAGCAGAGGGGGACGGCAATGCTTACAATGAGAGAACTGCGCCGAAAAGATGTCATCGGAGTGGCGGACGGCAAGCGTATCGGGCGAGTCGCGGATATCGCGTTCGATGAAGAAACGGGACAGGTGATATCACTCGTGATCGGCGTGCGCAGACCGTGGTTTGGACTGCTCGAATCGGAAGAGAAGCGAACGGTATCGTACGACATGGTACGTACGATGGGACGCGATGTGATATTGATAGATGAAGATGATCTGGCAAAATAATCGGAATAGATCGCCTTGCAATCGGATATAGATTAGCAGGAGGCGATTCGATGGATAGTATAGGTGCGGCTGTTTTGTTTTCGAAGCTCAAGGCCAAGGAAGTCGTTTCCATTGCGGACGGCAAACGTCTTGGACGGATCGTCGATGCGGAGGTCGATCTTGCTGAACGGCGGATAACAGCGATCATATTACCGCAGGCAGGCGGTCGTATCGCTTTTTTTGAGAAAGCAGAAGAATGGCGTATCCCGTGGGAGATGATAGAACGTGTTGGGGAAGATGTCATTTTGGTAAAAGCCGCTATGGTGAACGAGAAGAAGGGCAGACGAGGTCTGAGGTTATTCCCTAAAAAAGAATAATGGGCAAAAGCGCATTTATCTATTTTGATAAATGCGCTTTTTTGAGGAAGGGAAGTTGTTGAGTAATTATGCTCTGTGCATCGTGATGTGAGTGAGCAGACATCGAAGGGGTGAGGCTGTTGTTCGAAGCCTCCGTGCATTATGTGTTCAAAAGTGCAGGAAAACAAAATAGCTTATCGAATTAGTTATAAAAAGCTGTAATGATATTGAAGGTTTGATAGATGTGTATAATCGGGAGGATTCATGAAAATGATCTCGTGTACTGAAAAAGATATGGAGCATAAAAATAAAATCAGTGTCAATGATGCACAGATACCGGATGGTTATCGGCGTGTTGTTCCGATCGTATTTGCTGTCAATGCTAAGTATGCGTGTTATAATGCGGTGACAATACAGTCCATCATTGAACATTGCAGTGAAAATGATTTTTACAGAATCTATATATTGCAAGATGGATTGGGTGATGCATTCGTTCGGCGGTTGGAAGGTATCGGTAGTAAAAATGTTGTTGTGCGTTGTGTTGACGTTGGCGATCTTATCAATCAAAAACAGGTCGATCTGCATATTCGAGCGCATTTCAGCAAAGAAACATATTTTAGAATGGTCATACCTGAGATAATGCCGTTTTATGAAAAGGTCATTTATCTGGATTGTGATCTGGTTGTGAAAGACGATGTTGCTGCGTTGTTGAATGAAGACATAGGAGAACATTATATTGCAGGTGTGCGGGATTGTTATGCGCATATGATGGATGAACGACTGAAAAAAGATCTGGGTATAGACGGACTCGGATATGTGAATGCAGGTGTGCTTGTGATCAATATGAAGCAATGGCTGAAACATGATCTGATGACCGAATGTTTTGAGATGATAAGTCGGACACCGAAAGAAAAGTTGCTATATCTGGATCAGGATGTACTCAATACTGTCTGTTATAATAAGATATATCATTTTGATGAAGTATGGAACTTCCAATGGCATATGCTGCATTGTGAAAAACGATACGAAGAGATGCTTGTACCGCGTGCAATGAGAATAAAAGACGATTGCAAGATACTGCATTTTTCTTCGCAGATAAAGCCGTGGCGTCAGCCCGAGTTGGAGTTGAGCAATGAGTTTTGGCGATATGCCCGTAAGACGGATTTTTACGAAGAGATACTGTATGCCAATATGAAGGAAGAGCTTGAACCCGAGAAGCTGTTGGCGGTATTGCTGAAAAAGAAAGTACTCAGAGCTGTAATGCGAAAAAAATTGAAAAAGAGTTTTTTGTATCGACTGTTCAAATGAATCAAATCGGATGGGAGCGATATACGATGTTTCAAGATAAGAAGATAGGTTTTATCGGCGGTGGTGCGATGGCAGAAGCGATCATCGGCGGGATATTGGAAGCTGGTCTGGTCAAGGCGGAACAGGTACGCGTGTATGATATATCAAAGGCGCGTCTTGCTGTACTGAAAGAAGAATACGGCGTAGAAGGCTGTGCAATGAACGAGCTTACTGCATGGGCGAATGTGCTCTTTCTTGCCGTCAAACCGCAAGTGATCGGCAGTGTGCTTGCTGAATTGGAAGGAAACGTACCTTCCGATACGATCGTTATCTCCATTGCGGCAGGTGTTACGATCGATAAGTTACAGGCGCATCTGCCGAATGTACCGATCGTGCGCGTGATGCCGAATACGCCTGTCTTTGTCAATGCGGGCATGGCGGCACTTGCGATGGGGGCGTATGCAGACGAAGAGGTGACATCGTTTGCGAAAGCTGTCTTTGATGCTGTCGGTCGTGCCATCGTCGTAGCCGAATCGTCGATGGATGCCGTGACGGGTCTGTCGGGCAGTGGCCCTGCCTATGGTTTTGTTATGATAGATGCGCTTGCTGATGCAGGTGTGCGTGTCGGTCTTGGTCGCCAAGATGCAATTCTTTTGGCGGCGCAGACACTTTACGGTGCGGCGAAGATGGTTTTGGAAACGGGCGAGCATCCTGCGGTGCTTCGCGACCGTGTGACATCGCCGGGAGGAACGACGATCGCAGGTGTACACATCATGGAACAGCAAGGTGTGCGCGGAGCCTTGATCGACGCGGTCATAGCGGCAACGGAGCGCTCAAAAGAGATGGGAAAGTAACAATTTAATAGAGGCTGATAAGCAGGCGTTGTGCGCAAGAAGCGGACGCCTGTTTTTTTATTTATAGAAAAAATTTTATTAAAAAACGATAGCCCCTTGCAATCGGGAGAGAGAAACACTATACTAGATATAGTGTGGCGAGAGAAAGATACATACAAGATATAGTATTATTTGCCAAACGCTGAAAGGAGTGAACGTATGCGCTGTCCCGCGTGTAATTATGTGGAAAGCAAGGTCATAGACTCGCGTGCCACGGAGGACAACAGCACGATCCGCAGACGACGGGAATGCCATCAATGCGGTACAAGATTTACGACCTTCGAGATGGTGGAGAAGGTGCCGCTCATGGTGCGGAAAAAAGATGGCAGACGTGTTGTGTTTGAACGGGAGAAGGTATTGAACGGCTTGATGAAAGCGTGTGAAAAACGTCCCGTTTCGGTAGAACAGATGGAAGAAGTCGCAACTGAAGTCGAGAGAGAACTTCGCGGCAGTCAGCAGAGGGAGGTTTCCAGTCAGGAGATCGGAGAGTGTATCATGCGTCATCTGCTCAATGTCGATCAAGTAGCATACGTGCGATTCGCATCGGTGTATCGGCAATTCGCCGATATCGAGAGCTTCAAAGAAGCGTTGGAAAGTCTTATCCAGAATAAAAAACCATTATAAGAATGTGAGGAATAGAAAATCATGTTTGCAAGAATCAAAAAACGTGACGGCCGTGAAGTGCCGTTCGATGAGTCGAATATTACAGATGCCATTTTCAAGGCTGCACAGGCTGTTGGCGGTGCGGACAGACAGATGGCAATGGAATTGACGCTTGAAGTACTCCGTGAATTGAAGAAAAAATACAGCGGTCAGATCTTCAGCGTAGAAGATGTACAAGATATGGTCGAAAAAGTATTGATCGAACGCGGTCATGCGAAAACGGCCAAAGCATATATCCTTTATCGTGCAAAACGTACGAGAATGCGTGAAGCACGTTCCGACTTGATGGATGCCGTAGCAGACATCTTGGTAGAAACGAGCCGTGAAAATGCGAACGTTTCCAACTCTCCGTCGGCAAAAATGCTCCAGATCGCCAGTGCGGCAAGCCGTGCTTACTATCTGAGCCGTATGATCCCCGAAAAAATGTCGCAGGCACATATCAACGGTGACTACCATATCCATGACTTGGATTTCTACGGTAAAACGCTCAACTGTATCCAGATCCCGCTTGGCAAGCTTTTGAAAGAAGGCTTCAACAACGGCCACGGCTACATTCGTCCGCCGAAACGTCCGGGCTCGGCAACAGCGCTTGCTGCGATCATTCTCCAAAGCTCGCAGAACGATATGCACGGTGGTCAGTCGTTCGCATTCTTCGACCGCGATATGGCTCCGTATGTAGAAGATGCGACAGAAGAAGAAACATATCAGGCAATGGAAGCGTTCATCTACAATCTTAACAGCATGCACAGCCGTGCAGGTGCGCAGGTACCGTTCTCCAGCCTTAATATCGGTCTTGATACTTCCGAAGGCGGCCGCAAAGTTATCCGCAACGTCCTTTTGGCATACGAAAAAGGCTTGGGTCGTGGTGAAAACCCGATCTTCCCGAATATTTTGTTCCGTGTTAAAAAAGGTGTCAACTTCAACCCGGGCGATCCGAACTATGATCTTTTCAAACTCGCGATCCGCGTAGCGTCCAAACGTCTTAACCCGACGTTCAGCTTCATGGATTCTTCGTTCAATCGTGAATACGGCGATCAAGTCGGCTACATGGGCTGTCGTACGCGTGTTATGTCGAACATCTGCGGTCCCGAAGTAACGGACGGCCGCGGCAACCTCAGCTTCACGACGATCAACCTTCCGCGTCTTGCGATCAAAGCAGAACGCGATCTGATGAAATTCTACGAAGAACTCGACAGCTTGATCGACTTGGCGGTCGAACAGCTTTATCACCGTTACCAGGTACAGGCAGGTCTGAAAGTAAGAGATATGCCGTTCCTTATGGGACAAGGCCTCTACCTTGATTCTGACAAATTGTCGATGAACGACGATATCTCGTCTGTTGTAAAACACGGTTCCTTGTCGGTCGGTTTTATCGGTTTGGCAGAAACGCTCACCGCACTTGTGGGTCATCATCACGGTGAGAGCGAAGAAGCACATGCTCTCGGTGAAGAGATCGTTGCCTTCATGCGCAACAAAATGGATCAAGCCGCAACGAAATATCAGCTTAACTTCACCTTGCTCGCTACACCTGCCGAAGGTCTGTCGGGACGCTTCGTTCGCATGGACCGCAAAGAATACGGCGTGATCCCGGGCGTAACGGATAAAGAATACTACACGAACTCGTTCCATGTGCCGGTATCGTACTCGATCAGCGCATACGACAAAATGCGTATTGAAGGTGCATACCACAAATATACGAACGCAGGTCATATCAGCTACGTTGAATTCGAAGCACCGCCGATCCACAATCTTGATGCCGTAGAAGACGTTCTTCGTCATATGGCGGCAAGCGATATCGGTTATGCTGGTATCAACTTCCCTGTTGACTTCTGTGAAGAGTGCGGATACTTGGGCGTTATCGAAGGCGACTGCTGTCCGGTCTGCAAAGAAGACAATATCAGCCGTGTTCGCAGAATCACGGGCTATCTCAGCACGCTCGAACGATTCAACGATGCAAAACAGGCAGAACTCCATGACCGCATCACGCATGTCGGCGATGTAAAATAATCAAATAAAAGAAAAAGCCACCGCGTAAAGGTGGCTTTTCTGACGATAAATAGGAGGAAATACGATGGATGTACAGTTGGCAGGATTGATAGAAGAAAGTGTCGTTGACGGCCCCGGTATGCGATTCGTTATTTTTACACAAGGCTGTGAGCATCATTGCGTAGGGTGTCACAATCCGCAGACACATGATCCGAACGGCGGAGAAACCGTTTCCGTCGATTGGCTCAAAGAACAAATAGATGCACAAAAATTGATCCGCGGTATCACCTTCTCGGGCGGTGAACCGTTCATGCAATCGGAGGCGATGGCAGAGCTGGCGCGCTATGCCAAAGAAAAAAACTTGCACACGCTTGCTTATACGGGGTATACGTTCGAAGAACTCCTCGCAATGGGTAAAACGGATAAAGGCACAGCAGATTTTTTAGCGTCGCTCGATATGCTTGTGGACGGTCCGTTTGTTCTGGCACAGAGAGATATCACGCTTAAATTCCGCGGCTCCAAAAATCAAAGACTCCTTGATGCACCGAAATCTTTGGCGCAAGGAAAGGCCGTAGAATGGGAAGACCCCAACGAAGTCATGCTCAGACAGTTTCATAGAGATTAAATAAAAAAACTCGCTCGTAAGGGCGAGTTTTTTTATATTCCGAAATAGACAATGGTGCCATATATCAGCGTTCCCCAAAAGACGGATTGGAAGAGCGATCTTGTTTTGAGTGCGATGATAAATACGATGAGAGATACGAGAAGATCGGGGCTGAAAAGATTCGTGTCGATCGAATTGCCCTCTAAAAAGATGCCCGAGCAGACGAGTGCGCCGAAGATGGCGGGCGGTACATAGCGAAGCCATTCTGCAAGTCGCGGAGAAATAGTACCGCTGCCGAACAAAAAGAGCGGCAGTACACGTGGCAGATACGTTACGAAAAACATTCCTGCGATACAAGCGATCAGCTCAAGATTCGACATGGTTTTTCACTCTCCTTGTATTGAGCCAATAGCCGAGCGTTGCCGCAGATAAGGCGGCGATGATAATATTGGCTTTTGTTGCGGCAAGATCGACGAGCAGAACAGCTATCAGGCCTCCTGCAATACCTGCGATGATAAACGTCTTGTCTTTCAGCGTGTAGGTCCAAAGGCAGATGAGCATGGCCGTCAACATATAGCCGATCACACTCACGTCGAGCGAGATGAACTCGCCAAGTATACTGCCGATAACACTGCTGAGTACCCATGTGATATGGACGAGAATGTTGACACCGAGTGCACGGCTTGAACACCAACTGCCACCTGTAAACTTCATCAGATTGACGGCGAATGTTTCGTCTACGACGCCTTGCGCGAACAGGGATAAAAAACGCTTGGAGTGATTTTTGAGATGGGATACGAGTGTCGTGCTGTATAAAAAATGACGCGAATTGATCAAAAAAACGGTGGCGATGACCGATTCGAGAGAAGCACCGCCCGCGATCATCGAGATCGCGATGAACTGCGCTGTGATAGCGAATAAGAAAAGTGACATAAAAAATATCTCGATCGTATGGAATCCGATTGCTTGTGCGAAAATACCGTATGCCAGACCGAGTGGAAGATAGGCGGCACAGATGGGGAACGCATTGCGATAGGTATCGGGGTTAAATATATTGCAAAACATAAAGCAAAAACACCTTTCTTTCTTTTATTTTAATAAAAGAAGCTTATTCTCGCTAAAAATAGAAGGGTTATCTTGTAAATATATTATATGATTGAAAGTAAAATAAAGCAAGTGATACTTTCTGTTATTTGGGACAAATAATATGATAATGAATATAAAAAGAGATATTGTTGTAATGGCATAAAAAATAATAAAACAGACACAAAATGCTTGATTATAAAAATGGCAATGCATGGCATAGATTTTCGTTCGATGCGCATACTAGATTCGGTGATCCAAACGGGTTGAAAGGAGCGATCGGTATGAAAACATTTCTTTGTACGGTGTGTGGGTATGTCCATCGCGGCGATGAACCGCCGATGAGCTGTCCTGTGTGTCATGCGTCGAAAGAAAAATTTGTGGAGCAGAGTGCAAGCGGTGCGTGGGCTGACGAACATCGCATCGGGGTTGCGCAAGGTGTTGATAGTGAGATCATGGAGGAGCTTCGTGCCAACTTTATCGCAGAATGTACGGAGGTCGGTATGTATCTTGCGATGAGCAGACAGGGTGACCGCGAAGGGTATCCCGAAGTCGCCGAAGCGTATAAACGAATCGCTTGGGAAGAAGCAGAGCATGCCGCGAAGTTTGCTGAGCTTCTCGGTGAGGTCGTCAAACCGTGTACCAAAGAGAATCTGACGATGCGTGCCGAAGCAGAGTACGGCGCATGCGAAGGGAAAAAACGTCTTGCGACACTTGCGAAGCAGAAGAACCTTGATGCCATTCATGATACCGTGCATGAGATGTGCAAAGATGAGGCGCGTCACGGGTGCGCATTCCGCGGTCTTTTAAAACGATATTTCGCATAAGGAGGAATGGTGATGGCAAGAGTACGATGTCAGGCAGAAACGTGTTCACATAATTCGGCAGGGACTTGCTATGCAAACGGGATCGATGTTTGCGGCGGTATGGCAGAGGAGAAAGGTCAGACGAGCTGTTCTTCGTTCCTTGACAAGACGATCTATTCGTCGCTTACGAACAATACGGAAACGGGCGGTGATTGTGACCGCATCTCCTGTTCGGTCATGTCCTGCATCTATCAAAACAGCGGAGCCTGTACGGCAGAGGCGATCGAAGTTGGTGGTCACAGAGCGACTGCGTATCACGAAACGGCATGCAATACGTTCCGCGCAAGATAGCAGTATGGCAGGGATAGGACACGGAAAGGACGAATCAAAAGAGTATCTGATATCATGGAGAGATCTGTATGAAGAATGAATTGGTAACGCATATTTTCCCGCCCGCCTTCGATAAGGATTCGCGCGTCTTGATACTCGGCACGATCCCATCGCCCAAGTCGCGCGAGGTCGGCTATTATTACTCGCATCCGCAGAATAAGTTCTGGCGTGTGATGGCAGACCTTTTCGATGAGCCTGCACCGCAGTCTGTCGCAGACAAGGAGGACTTTCTTAGACGTCATCACATTGCGCTGTGGGATGTGCTGAAGAGCTGTCTTATCAAAGGTGCGGACGATGGCAGTATCCGCGATGCCGAGCCAAACGATATGAATGAGATATTGGCGCATGCAGATATCCGAGCGATCTTCACGACGGGGACGAAGGCCGCACAGCTCTATAAACGGCACTGTCTGCCCAAGACGGGGCGAGAAGCTGTTGCGCTTCCTTCGACCAGCCCTGCGAATTGTCGATTTTATACATATGAAGAGATAAAAGAAGCGTACCGCGTGATACTCGACTATCTGCCGAAATAAAAAATGATGCAACAGTAGTTGCATCATTTTTTATGTATCAGTCGCATGAACGCAGTATGCTTTTCTTTCATCTGTGCGCGAGTAAGCTCTTTTGGCCACAAGTCTGATACGGCATCTTCACGCATCGCGGCAGACAGGTGAGAATAGAGATTCGGGAATTGTTTACCGAGCTGTTCGATCAGCTCTTTCGTATCCTGTCGATTCGTCTTGCCGTCGAGCGGGCAGGGATTCTTGAGCGGACTGCAGCCGTGTATCGACACCGAATCCGCCAGCTCTGATTCGCGGAAGTAGATGAGCGGGCGAATGACGGTAAGGTCTTGACGCGACAGATACGTTTTGGGGCGGAATGTCTTGATCTGTCCGGAGGAGAACAGCCCCATCAGAAGTGTTTCCACCGCATCGTCGTGATGATGGGCGTAGGCTATCTTATTGCAGTCAAGCTTTTTGGCGATGCGGCCGATGGCACCGCGACGGAAAAATGCGCACGTAAAGCAGGGGTCTTTGCCGTCTTGGTTGCGTATCGCCTGCGCGATATTGACCTGCTGTACTGTCAGCGGGATGCCGAGGTGATTGCAGAAGTCGCGGAGCGGAGCCGTATCGAAATCGTCGGAGAACTGTGCGTCGATAAAAACGGCATGAAGCGATACGTTCATCGGCAGACGGTCGCGGAGAACAGAGAGCGCATAGGTTAAGAACAGGCTGTCTTTACCGCCCGACAAGCCGATCAGGATGCGGTCGTTCGGCTCGATGAGGTCAAATTCGAGGATCGCGCGCAAGAGGCGGCTCCAATAGGTTTGTGGCATTGTATTCGTCATATGGAACTCCTTTATGAAGAAATATCGCAAAAACAGCATCTTGTCAGCTCGATTTTGGGAAATGAGTAGACAAGGGGGCTTTTTTTATTGTATCATATAGTATCGGAAAAGAAAATTCGATATGAAATAGGAAAAATAGAATACATGTCGAATTGATATTATATTTTATGGATATTATTCCAAAAACGGAGGAGAAACATGAAAATGCAAAAACCAGTTTATGTTATCGGTCATCGCAATCCTGACACAGACTCCATCTGTTCGGCACTTGCATATGCACATTTGAAACGCGAAACAGGAGAAGCATCCGCACTTGCTGCAAGAGCAGGTCAGGTGAATGCAGAAACGCAGTTCGCACTCGATTCGTTCGGCATGGAAGCACCTGTTTTCTTGGCTGACGTATATCCGCGTATCAAAGATGTGATGGAAGACATTATTGTAACGGCAAGCGAAGATGCAACGATCCGCGAAGTCGGTATGTTGATGCATGAATATAAAGTAAAATCGGTACCGATCGTAGCAGAAGGCAATCAGCTCAAAGGTATCGTAACGGTCATGGATCTTGCACGTCGTTATTTCGAAGAGATCCAGCTCGAAAACTTGGCAGACAGCGGTATCACGTTCCAAGCGGTGAAAAAAGGTCTTGACGGTACCGTTCTCTGCGGCGGCGACCTCGACCGTAAACTTTGCGGTCGTGTATTCGTAGCGGCAGGCGAGCTCGCATTCGTTCGCGAAACGGTACAGGAACATTCTGTCGTTCTCGTCGGTGGTCGTTATACGGAGATCGAAGAATGTCTTACCAAAGGCGTTGATGCGATCATCTTGACGTGCGGCGCACAGATGCCGGCAGAACTTTTGAAACGTGCAGAAGAAAAAGGCGTTCTCGTCATTGCGACCGATTACAACACACTCAGAAGCGTACGCCTCTTGTATCAGGCTGTACCGGTATCGTCCATCATGCAGACGAAATTGACGACATTTGAAAAAGACGATCTCGTCAGCGAAATGCAGGAAGTTATCAAAGAAACGAACTTCAACCACTACCCTGTCGTAGAAGACGGTAAGATCATCGG
>JAFSAX010000127.1 GCA_017442105.1 Selenomonadales bacterium
ATAGCAAGCGCAAGCTGTTCATCCCAATCAAGGCGTTTACGTGCACGTGCCATTTTGAGATCCCATTCTTTTGCACCGGGAACACCTTTGACGATATCAGCCGCATGTGCGGCGATACGTGCGGCGATGATACCTTCGACGACATCTTCTTTTGTCGGGAGTGCCAGATGTTCGGCAGGCGTTACATAGCAGAGGAAATCTGCCCCCGATACGGCGGCAAGCGTACCGCCGATCGCCGAAGTGATATGGTCATAGCCGGGCGCGATATCGGTAACAAGAGGCCCCAATACATAGAACGGAGCTCCTTTACAGATCTCTTTTTGCAGACGCATATTGGCTTCGATCTGATCGTACGGCATATGTCCCGGTCCTTCAACAAGCACTTGAATATCTTTTGCCCATGCACGATCGACGAGTTCACCCAAGGTAAGGAGTTCCTGCATCTGCGCGCGGTCGGTCGCATCAGCCAGACAGCCGGGGCGCAGACCGTCACCAAGACTGATCGTCACATCATAACGACTGCAAATATCGAGAAGATCGTCGTAACGTTCATAGAGCGGATTTTCTTTTCCGTTGTGAAGCATCCATGCCGTCAGGAACGAACCACCGCGGCTGACGACGTCCATTTCTCTGCCTTCCGCTTTGAGCGTACGAATGACATTCTGCGTGACACCGCAATGGAGCGTCATAAAGTCTGCCCCGTCTTTGGCATGCTGTTCGATGACATGGAGCATATCATCTGCCGTCATATCAACGACAGCACCACGATTTTTGATCGCATCGACCGTCGCCTGATAGATCGGCACCGTACCGACGATGATACTGGAGCGTTCAATGATAGCTTTGCGCGTTGCGTCGATATTGTCGCCCGTACTCAGATCCATGACCGCATCGGCACCTGCCTTGATCGCAGCATCGAGTTTTTCGAGTTCGGGCGCAATATCGGGAAACGCACTCGACGTACCGATATTCGCATTCGTTTTCGTCGACAAGCCTTTGCCGACACCACGCGGAATGAGCGCAGTATGGTTGATATTCGCGCAGATCGATATTGTGCCTTCTGCGACACGCTCGCGTATCAACTCGGCAGACACGCCTTCCTGCTCGGCGACGATCGCCATTTGCTCTGTAATTTTTCCTTGTTTTGCCATACTCATTTGTGTTGCCATGTTGTTTCCTCCTGTCATGTCACCACTATTACAAAACAAAAACTGCTTATCCAACCATAGATAAGCAGCTCGTCTTTCAGATGCAAGTCCACTTCCCTACGCCGGTATTATCCGGAAATTCAGGTTCTAAGGGTTTATCGTATATACGATCTCTCAGCACTGTGGTGCACCCCTAGTGGTTTGACTATTTAATTTTCTCTCATTATAGCAAGGTTACCATTAAAATACAATCATTTTTTCAACAGTTCATTCATTCTGCCGATCGGCTCGGATAAGTCTACATGACCACCGATCGATTCGACCTGTTTGCCGTTGACCATGATGCGGACTTTTTCCACGCCGTGGATCTCAGTCAGCGTATTGACGATGGAGCCGACCAGCAATAGCTCGCCTGCCGATCCACCGCGGAAGTTTTTCACGATCTCAGGCGAGAAATCAACACGCGCGATCCCGTTGGCGAAATGTATCGAACGTACCTTGGTCCCATCCGGTATCGTCGACCAGTTACCACTGTCGGACGGCTCTGACAAAAGCAGTCCCAACGCCTGCGCGATCGTTTCATTCGTTTTGGCTACCGTATATACCTCGCCGACAAGAGCTTGTCCGTTGGCAGATGCGCGATAGACCGTCACTTTTCGCTGGTCTTTCGACTGTTCGCTTCGATAAACATCATCTGCCGTACGCGGTCGTTGTTCCGCCCGCTCTTGATCGAACGAGATCGAAATGCGATCGCCGATGACATCTTTGATATCGTGGTAATAACTACCGCCAATGACGACAGCAAGCGCCAATACTGCGAGCAGACCCAATCTCAGAATCCATTTCATACGATGACCTCCTTATGCGGAGAAATATTGTTTCAACCCCGTCAAGATCGCCTGCGCAAAGAGTGCCTGCGCATTGGACGATATCAAGAGCTGTTCTTCTCGCGGATTGGAGATGAACGCCAACTCTGTCAAAATAGACGGCATCGAACTGTTCTTCAATAAATAGAAGTTCGCCGTTTTGACGCCTCTATCCTTCAAATCGAACTGATCCATCAGACTTTTCTGTACAGCATATGCCAATCGTTCACCCTCAAGAGAGCCTTGATAATAATACGTTTCTACACCACCGATATCGGGCGAGGTAAACGAATTGAGATGGATCGAAACGAATACATCTGCTTGCAATTCTTCGGCAACGACAACACGATCACCTAACTCTACACTGACAGACGCACCTTCTCGATGGCTGACATCGCGGTCAGTCGTACGTGTCATCAATACGTTGGCACCTTCTGTAATAAGCTGTTTCTGAAGCTCTTTGGCAACAGCAAGCGTGATGTCTTTTTCATAGACACCGCTTGGCCCAACGGCACCGCAATCCGAGCCGCCGTGACCTGCATCAAGAATGATCGTCTTGCCTTTTATTCCGCCGCTGCCATCCCCGTGAGAAGCTAGCGTCATCGTCAAGATAACGATGCTCTTCCCATCCGACTGCGCTCGCACCTCACTGCGACACTCTGCAATACGCATCGACTTCGTGCAGTTGATGACAGCTTCCGCGAACGTCTTGCCCGCAGGTTGGAAAATAATCTCTTTGGCATACTTGCCATCAAGACTGCTTCGCGTCACAGCGACTACATGCGCACCATTTAAGAGGACACGCAGCTGTGATTCCGTTGCACCGACAACGCAAGGAACGACTTCTGTGATCTTACTGTCAAACGTTATCATGACGTTCACAACGGTACTGCCTTCACCTTCACGCACCGTATATTCCGTTTTTTCAACCGCGGCCGCATACGCGACCGTACAAGCAAACAGTATGCCGATCAGCATCGAGCAGATCAGCGCGATTCGTTTCTTCATATTTTGCCAACCTTTCTATGACAAAAGAAAGCAGCACACCTGCCGCTTTCTTCTTGCTGCATACTACTTCATCAATTCCGCCAGAAGGCTCTCCGTTTCTGTCTTAGCTTCTCGCGTACGTTCTTCGTCTACCTCGACCATGACCGCAAGATAGTCGCCTTCCTTCACTTCGGGCGGCAGACACACACGCGGAAATACTACTTGTTTCGTTTCATCCGCAAAGAGAAGGACTGCCTTATCTCCTTCGAACCGATCAACTACCGCTGTTATCTTCATCTTGCCTTCTCCTTCTCGACCGTATACGAGCTGCCGTCACTATGGATTGTGATCGTACCGTCACGGTCGGTGCGATAGATGTCACAGCCTTGTTTTTGATATCGTTTCATGATGTTTTGATGCGGATGACCGTAATCATTGCCTGCACCGACCGATATCAAGACCGTCTTGGGCATAACTGCTTTCAAAAACACATTGGAAGACGAAGTCTTGCTTCCGTGGTGCGATGATTTCAGCACATCAGACTTCATCTGCTTACCATACTTTTTCACGATGGCTTTTTCGGCAACACTTTCGGTATCGCCCGTAAACATCATCGTAAAATCACCGTATACCAGCCGTCCGACGAT
>JAFSAX010000128.1 GCA_017442105.1 Selenomonadales bacterium
ACGAATCGAAAATATTCAATTTCGACATTACTTTTTGTAATAAACTCATTCCTATTCCTCCAGTAATCAGTATTCTCGTGCGCCAAAAATCCCTGTTCCTACACGAATCAGATTCGCACCCTCTTCTACTGCAACAACAAAATCATGTGTCATCCCCATCGAAAGATATTGAATATCGCTACCTTCCAATCGAGCATCTTTTAACTCCTGATACAACTCACGCAACTTACGAAAAGCAGGTCTTGCCAACTCACAATCTTCATAAAAAGGTGCGATTGTCATCAATCCGCATAAACGGATATTAGACATCTTGCACACCTCTTTGGCAACCGTCATCATCTCATCTGCCTCAAGTCCGAACTTATTCTCGTCTTGTGCAACATTTACTTGAAGCAAAATATCTTGTCGTTTGCCCTCGAGTGCAGCCGCTTTATTGATCGCCTCCGCAAGCGCAAGCGAATCGACCGAATGGATCAAATCAAACAATCTGACAGCCTTTTTGGCCTTGTTGCTCTGCAAATGACCAATCAAATGCCACGATACTTCGCGACCCAAGACATCATACTTGCTCTCAGCCTCTTGTACCCGGTTCTCACCGATCACAGTGATCTGATCGTCAATAGCCTCGCGCATCGCTTCTACACCATGATTCTTCGTCACAGCGATCAGCGTAACATCATTCGCATACGGCGATCTTTGCATTGCTTGGGCAATTTTATCTCGAACAATTTTTATATTTTGTGTAATATCAGTCATAATGCTAAGCCTCCACTCATACCTATTCTAGGAGGATAGTCAATTTCCTTTTAAAAATACTGCAAAAATCATAAATTCTTCCACAAAATTCATAACAAAAAAAGCAAAGTAACCACAAACCCTTTTTAGATATAGCAACGATCTTGCTCACTAAAAAAGGAGTGACGCGCCAACGCCGCGCCACTCCTTTTCATTTCACTTTTTCATGCTCATGATATCATTATATTTTTGTATAAAATACCACTGAAATCGTAGATCCTTTACTCAGTGTACTATTTACAAATATTTTTCCATGGTGATATTGCACAGCATGCTTTACGATAGACAGTCCAAGTCCTGTACCGCCCGATTGCTTGGAATGACTTTTATCTACACGATAAAATCGTTCAAATATTTTATCGTGATGTTCGGGTGAAATACCAATACCTGTATCCTGTATATGAAACCAAACCTCATTTGCATTTTGCTGAACAGATATATTCACACTGCCACCCAAATGGTTGTACTTGATAGCATTATCACAAAGATTATATACGATTTCATACAGTAACCGATGAACACCGTTAACCACACCGTCATCGCCACTCACTTTCAGCGAAACATTCTTCATCTTCTCGGCATCCGAAAGCGTGTCACAAACCTCCTCAGCCAGCAGACGCAACGATACATCCTCACGAAGAAGTTCTGTTTTTTCGTCTAACTGAGATAAACGAATAATATTATCTATCAAAGAAACCAATCTGGATGCTTCTTGACGAATACGTCCGACAAATCTTGGAATATCTTCTTCCTTTACAATGCTGTTTTCCATCAATTCGGCAGATCCGATAATAGATTGAAGCGGTGTCTTCAGTTCATGAGATACATTGGCAGTAAATTCTCGACGGTTACGTTCTGCGTTCACCTGCTCGGTAATATCAAACGCAAGAATAACCATACCTTGTTCATTTCCATCAGAATCAATACGAGTCAGATCAACTTGATACTCTCTGCCTTTTATATTAGCGCGAAAATCAGCATGTCCTTGTTCTTTGGCTTCGTTTAAAGCATGACGCATGTTGGTTTTTCGATCGACCGTCAAGAAATCTTCTCCGATACAATCAACATCGGTATCAAATAAACTTCTTGCCGCAGGATTGATACTGATAACTTTGCCTGCGCTATCCAATAAAACCAAAGATTCTTTCATATTTCCGATGATCTGATCGAATTCATCTTGTTTTTGTTTCAATGTCTGTATTTGATTTTTAATTTCCAAGTGCTGTGTATGGATACGATAAAGAAGCGGCGAAAGTTCCGCATATGCTTGATTTTCCATAGGCTTTTCCAGATTCAACTTATTCAGCGGCTCTACTACTTTTTTCGCCATACGCCGAGCGAGCCATGCCGAAAGCATGATTGCGATCACCATAATAACAGCGATCGGAGGGATCATACCGAGTACCAATACAAACGCCGTTGCACGACTTACAGAAATACGAAGAATACTGCCATCGTTAAGACGTGTCGCTTCATAAATGGTCTGCTCTGTCAATGTAGAAGACTGACGCGTACTACTGCCCAGACCAAAAGCAAGTGCTTCTTTGATCTCCTCACGTTCTGCATGGTTCTCCATAGTCGCTGCATCTGCATGACTGTCAAAACGAACCGTACCGTCAGCATCCACCCATGTTAAACGGTAGCGATCGGAATTCAGACTGCGCAGATAGCGTTCACCAAGCTGTTCTGTTGCAGCGGCAACTACCTTTAGCTCATCTTTTAACTGACTCTCTTGCATAGTTCCGAAATACTGATAAAGCACACCGGTAATAACGATCAGACTTGCAATCAATACCGCAGTTGCTACAGAAAGGATAGATTGCAGTATCTTACCTGTCATGATGAGCCCCCCACCGATAACCGATACCACGCACCGTTTCGATCATTTTGCCGTAATCATCGAGCTTTTGGCGCAACGTTCGGATATGTGTATCTAACGTACGCGAATCGCCGATGTAATCCATTTGCCATACCTGAGTATATAGTTGTTCTCTGGTGAAGACCATGCCGGGATGAGAAAGAAACATACAAAGTATTTCAAATTCTTTGTATGTAAGCTGAATAAAATTACCATCTGCCGCAACAGTATGTTCATCCAAATTGACGACCAGTCCTTTTACCTTCAGTATTTTAGACGACTGTCGCGGTTGACTGCGGCGCAGCACTGCTTTTACCCTAGAGATCATCTCCATAATACTAAAAGGCTTAACAATATAATCATCAGCCCCCATATCCAGACCTCTGATTCGATCATATTCCTGCCCCTTGGCACTTGCCAAAATAACAGGAATATTGCTATACTCGACAGATTCTTTCATCTTAGTCAAAATCTCGATCCCATCCATTCCGGGAAGCATGATATCTAAAATGATCAGTTCGGGTTTCTCTTTTTTTAACGCTTCCCAAAAAGAAAGACCGTCTTCAAATCCCCTCACTTCAAAACCGGCAGAATTTAGTGCATATAGTTCGATGTCGCGAATATTGGAATCATCCTCTACGCACCATATCATATTCACACCTCCTTGTGTGTACCCGTCACAGAATAGATCACCCACTCGGCAATGTTGGTGGCATGATCTCCAATGCGTTCAAGATACTTAGAGATCATCAAAAGATCAAGCATCAACTCACCATCAGCATCGTTTTCTGCAAGCAGAGCAATTATACCATGTTTTATTTCGGAAAAATAGTCATCTACCACATCATCTTGATCAATGACTTTTTTCGCCAGCTCCACATCTTTTTTCACAAAAGCATCAACACTGTCAGTTACCATCTTGATCGTCTTATGTGCCATTTCACCGACCAGCTGCATCTCTTCTATGGTATGACCATTGAGAGATATTACGATCTCCGCAATATCTTCTGCTTGATCTCCGATACGTTCCATATCGGTTATCATCTTTAATGCGGCAGAGATCAGACGGAGATCGCGAGCAACCGGTTGTTGATGTAACAATAGTTTCATGCAACGGCGTTCAATATCGCGTTCCATCTGATCGATCGCAGTACTGTTTTTCATTACTTGAGCTGCTAATTCTGTATCGCCTGCAATCATCGCTTGTGCAGCAGATGCAATCGCATCTTCACACATAGAACCCATTTCGATGATCTCTCTGTTTAATTCAAATAACTGTTCATCAAATCGATTTCTCATCTTATCCTCCTTAGCCAAATCTGCCTGTAATATAATCTTCCGTACGTTTATCTCTCGGCTCCGAAAAAATATCATCAGTCTTACCAAACTCGACCAATTCTCCAAGTAAAAAGAATGCTGTATAGTCAGATACACGAAGAGCCTGCTGCATATTGTGCGTAACCATGACGATCGTATATTTCTCCTTCAATTCCATGACCAATTCTTCAATTCGCGAAGTAGAGATCGGATCAAGCGCAGATGTCGGCTCATCCATCAAAAGCACCTTAGGTTGTACAGCCAACGCTCTGGCAATACACAATCGTTGTTGTTGTCCGCCCGACAATCCCAACGCATTCTTTTTGAGTCTGTCTTTTACCTCATCCCAGATCGCCGCATCACATAAAGCACGCTCTACGATCTCATCTAATTCTACCCGATTGGTAATACCATGCGTTCTGGGTCCGTAAGCAACATTATCATAGATACTCATAGGAAATGGATTCGGCTTTTGAAATACCATACCGATATCTTTGCGAAGCTGATTCACATCGATCTCTTTGGCAAAAATATCAATACCTGCGTAACGAATATCACCGCTGATCTTGACATTGGGAATCAAGTCATTCATACGATTGAGCGTTTTTAAAAACGTAGACTTACCACAGCCTGAAGGTCCGATAAAAGCTGTAATATTCCTTTGTGGTATCTCAATATTGATATTCTTCAACGCCTGATGATCGCCATACCAAAGACACATATCGTTTACTGTAATAATACTATTCATAAACTTCTCCTTTTCGTAAAATGATTCTGCACAAATGTCGCCGCAAAGTTGATCAACACCGTCAAAATCATCAAAATCGCTGCAATAGCAAATGCCACGCCAAACTCACCTTGTTCTTTTGCATAAACATAAAGAGCAACCGTCAATGTTGCACCCGGTGATGTCAGACCATGTATCAGACCATTCAAGGAGTGTGCAAACCCTGCCGTAAAAAGAAGTGCCGCCGATTCCCCCATAATACGTCCCACGGATAAGATACAGCCTGTAACAATACCGTCTACACAACTTGGAAGAACTACAGTACGAATCACACGCCATTTGCCTGCCCCCAGACCAAAAGCTCCTTCACGATATGATTGCGGGACAGTTTTCAGACTTTCCTGTGTCGTACGCATAATAGTCGGAAGGTTCATAATAACCAATGTCAATGCCCCTGCCATCAGACAAGTCCCCATATTATTGGAAAACAAGAGCATCCCAACCAGACCGTATATGATAGACGGAATACCTGACAGTGTTTCTGCCGCATATTCAATGATGCCGACAATTTTCTGATTAGAAGCATATTCCGTCAGATAAACAGCCGCACCGACACCAAGCGGCAACACAATAATCATTGTTGCCAACACGATATATATCGTATTTAAAATATCAGGCAAAATACCAATGCGTTCTGTCAAATAACTTGGCTTACCGGACAGCAGCTCCCAAGTAATATTCGGAATGCCCTCTATCAAGACATATGCCAAAAGAAATATGACCAACATGGCTGTCAGTCCGACTGATACCGACATCAGCACTCTCACCAACAGTTCAAACCTTTTTCTTTTTTTCGATAATGATTGATTCAACATGATCTACTCCTTTTCTCTCTTAAGAAAGAAATTCAAAGTGACATTGATCAGCATGATAAAAAAGAACAATACCAAAGCGATCGAAAACAACGCTTCTTGCTGTAATCCACTCGAATAAGCCATCTCGCTTGCTACGGCAGTAGTCAAAAAACGTACACTCTGAAACAGCGAATCAGGCATATTGGGCACATTTCCCGCAACCATCATGACTGCCATAGCTTCCCCGATCGCACGTCCTACCCCAAGAACGACAGCCGCGGCAATACCGCTTTTAGCGGCAGGCACAGACACTTTGAAATATGTTTCGATCGGCGTTGCGCCCAGAGCCAAAGACGCATCTTCATACTCTTTCGGAACAGCGTCCAGTGCTGTAACAGACATTTTAATAATAGACGGCAGGATCATGATCGCTAAAACAATGATCGCCGCCAATAAACTTGCACCATCAGGTACATCAAACATCTTGCGAATACCGGGAACCAGCACCAGCATCCCGACCAGACCATAGACGACAGAGGGAATCCCCGCAAGCAGACTGACAGCAGACTGCATCACAGACCGTATTTGCGGAGATGCCAATTTCGACAAATAAACAGCCGTCATAAAGCCGATCGGAACACCAAGCATGATAGCACCGAAAGTCCCGTATATACTGGTCAAAATAAACGGTAAGATACCATATCTGGCTTCGGCAGCAGTAGATGCCCACTCTTCACCGAGCAAAAAATCAAATACACCGATCTCACGAATGGCAGGAATACCCGAAATGACCAAATATACCATGATCACCAGTACACACCCTACCGTAATCATACCCAAGAGCAGAAAGATACCATGAATGATATATTCCATCGTCTGATATCGATTGTTTTTAGAGTATCTATTCAAAATTGACGGCGAATCTGAACTCTGCGTTTCTTGTCTTTCATTTATTTTTTCTTGAATCAACATACTCTAAATCCTCATAAGAGATACGACGACCATGTAGCAAAATCGTCGTATCTGTTTATTTTTTTATTTTGCAGGAACAGCACCTGTCGCAGAAATGATCCCATGTGCAGCAGATGAAGTAATATAATCAAAGAACTTTTGAGCACTCTCACTTAGCTTTTTACCATCCTTGGTCACCAATACGAATGGACGCTGTACCACATAACTGCCGTTTTTGATATTTGTTTCATTAGCAGAAACGCCATTGATCGTCAACGCTTTTACACTATCTTTTACAGAAGCAACGGAGGCATAACCGATCGCATTCGGATTCTGCGCAACAGTCGTAATAACATCGCCTGTCGATGTCAGCTCTTGACGATACTTACAACCATTCTTCGTATCAGTAACAGATTCAAAACCATCACGAGTACCCGATCCTGCTTCACGGCCGATAAGAACGATCTCTGCATCATTGCCGCCAAGTTTAGACCAGTTCGTGATCTCACCACGATAAATTTTTGCAACATCTTCCAAACTCAAATTAGAAACAGGATTATGCGGATTGACGATAACTGCAATACCATCATAAGCAAGAACAGTCGCCTTCAGTCCGGCATCTTGTTCCGTCTTCTTCAAAGCACGCGAAGAAAGCCCTATATCACAACGACCTTCTTGAACAGCCTTGATACCGGAGCCCGATCCCGTGGGATTGTAAGTAAAACGAATGCCTGTATCATTCTGAAACGATTCTCCCAGCGCACCAATCACCTTCTCCATAGAAGTAGAACCATCGGTAGAAACCGAACCCGTTGTGTTCGCAT
>JAFSAX010000129.1 GCA_017442105.1 Selenomonadales bacterium
AAAAGAAACGGCGAAAGAATCTCTCTTTCGCCGTTTTGCTCATATTCTTATGCTTTTGGAACTTCAACGACCCAACCGAACGGATCTTCGAGTCTGGCAGTCTGGATACCTGTGATAGTATCATAAAGTTTCTGTGCCGTTTCACCCGTTTTACCACCGTTGATGATGATGCTCTCACCTTTCCAGCAGAGCTCACCGACCGGCGAGATAACTGCTGCCGTACCGGTACCGAAGGCTTCTTCGAGCGTGCCGTTTTTCGCTGCTTCGAATACTTCTTCGATCGTGATGCGGCGTTCCGTTGCTTTCATGCCCCAGGAACGAACGACTTCCAATACGGATTTACGCGTGATACCCGGGAGGATAGAACCCGTCAATTCCGGCGTGATGATCTCACCGTTGATCTTGAAGACGATGTTCATCGAACCGACTTCTTCAACATATTTACGTTCGATACCATCGAGCCAGAGCGTCTGTGCGAAGCCTTCCTGATGCGCAACATAGTCGCCGTGGAGGCTGGCTGCGTAGTTAGCCGCCGTTTTCGCTTCACCCGTACCGCCGATTACGGCACGAACATATTTATCTTCTACTTTAATGCGTACCGGTGCAAAGCCTGCAGCGTAGTAAGCTGCTACCGGCGACAAGATGATCGCCATTTTGTACTGTTTACCAACGCTTACGCCGAGATACGGATCCGTCGAGAAGATGTACGGACGGATATAGAGGCTCGTACCCGGTTTGGACGGGATCCAGCGTTCGTCGATCGCAACGAGTTTTTTGAGGCAATCAAGTACGAACTCTTCATCGAACTCCGGTACACACAAGATGCGTGCCGAGTTGTTAAGACGTTTCATGTTCTCCGTCGGACGGAAGAGCGTGATACGATCATCCGGCGTACGGTATGCTTTAAGACCTTCAAAGATCGCCTGACCGTAGTGGAGCGTTGCATTGGCAGGATTCAAGTTGAAGTCATGATGCGGTACGATACGCGGATTGTGCCAGCCTTTGCCTTCTTCATAATCCATTTCGAACATATGGTCGGTAAAAATGCGGCCAAAGCCGAGTGCGTCTTGATTCGGTAATTCTTTTGGTGCAGTTGTCAATTCAATTTTTAATTCCATGATATAGCCCTTCCCCTCATTTACAGTTAGCATAGAAAAGTGAAAACTGTATACAATACAGTTTTCACTCACCAAATGACATATGAAAACTTATATGTTGGGTTTATTATAGACCTTTTTGTGTATACTTGTCAATAACAACCTGCTGATTTTCCAATGTTTTTTGTGCAGTTTCAAATTGCTGTGCAACCTGTGCATACGATGTTCCACCATAGGAATTACGATTTGTTACACAAGTCTCTACCGAGATCGCATCCATGATATCTTCTTCAAAAAGCGGCGAGAATTGCTTGAATTCGTCGAGCGTCAAGTCCATCAACCATTTGTTGTTGTCGATGCAATAACGAACGCTTTTGCCTACGACTTCGTGTGCCTGACGGAACGGCAAGCCTTTTTTGCCGAGGTAGTCAGCCATATCGGTCGCGTTGGAGAAGTCATGTGTAACAGCATTGTACATACGATCTCTGTTGACACGCATGTCGCGGATCATTGCCGCATAGATGGTAAGCACGAATTTGAGGTTGTCGATCGTATCGAATACACCTTCTTTATCTTCCTGAAGGTCTTTGTTGTATGCGAGCGGCAAGCCTTTTGTCGTCGTGAGCATACCCATCAAGTGACCGAAGATACGACCTGTTTTACCGCGAACGAGTTCTGCGACGTCCGGGTTTTTCTTCTGCGGCATGATGGACGAGCCTGTGCAGTGTGCATCGTCAAGCTCGATGAAGCCGAATTCTGCCGAACACCAGAGAATGATCTCTTCGCTGATACGGCTAAGGTGCATGATGAGAAGCGATGCGAACGACAAGAATTCGATGATGTAATCGCGGTCGCTGACTGCGTCCATGCTGTTGGCATACAGTTTGCCGAATTTGAGCTGTTCGGCTACCATGAAGCGATCGATCGGGAACGTCGTACCTGCGAGTGCGCCTGCACCGAGCGGCATGATGTCCGTACGTTCGTATACGCCTTGCAAGCGGTCGAAGTCACGCGCGAGCATGAAGAAGTATGCCATCATGTGCTGTGCAAAGAGGATCGGCTGCGCACGCTGAAGGTGCGTATATCCCGGCATGATGACTTCTTTGTTTTCTTGTGCTTTCTGAAGGAATGCTTCTTGCAAGTTCTGAAGGAGAACGGCAAGTTCGCCGATCTCTTTTCTGAGATAAAGATGCGTATCGACTGCGACTTGGTCGTTACGGCTGCGGGCGGTATGGAGTTTACCGCCCACTGCGCCGATACGCTCTGTGAGTCTTGCTTCGATATTCATATGGATATCTTCGAGGCCTACTTCGAACGAGAAGTTGCCTGCTTCGATATCAGCGAGAATGCTTTCGAGGCCGCCGATGATGAGGTCGCGCTCTTCATCGGAGATGATGCCTGTTTTGGCAAGCATCGTAGCGTGTGCGATACTGCCTTTGATATCTTCATAATACATACGATGGTCGAACGAGATGGACGCCTGGAATTCGTCTACCATTGCGTCGGTGTTTTTCGTAAAACGACCGCCCCACAGTTTTGCCATGGCTTAGTTCTGTCCTTTCTGCATCAACGCTCTGACTTTAAGCGGCAAGCCAAAGAGGTTGATGAAGCCTTCTGCGTCTGCCTGGTTGTATACGTCGTCTTCTTCGAACGTAACGAATTCTTTGCTATAGAGGGAGTACGGGGACTGAGCGCCTGCCGACATGATGTTGCCTTTGTAGAGTTTTACGCGTACTTTACCCGTAACCGTTTCCTGCGTCTGATCAACAAATGCTGCGAGTGCTTCACGAAGCTGGCTGAACCACATACCATCGTATACGAGTTCTGCATAGCGGATAGCGACTTGTTCTTTGTAGTGGAGCGTAGCACGGTCGAGCGTCAAGTATTCGAGTTCACGGTGTGCGTAGTAGAGGATCGCACCACCCGGGTTTTCGTATACGCCGCGGGATTTCATGCCAACAAGACGGTTTTCTACCATGTCCGTGATACCGACACCGTTAGCAGCACCGATCTCGTTCAATTTCGTAAGAAGTTCTACTGCGCCCATTTTTACGCCGTCAACAGCAACAGGGATACCTTTTTCAAAGTCAATTTCAACGTACGTTACTTCGTCAGCAGCCTGCGTCGGAGCTTTCGTTACGAGGTATACGTTGTCTTTCGGTTCGTTCCACGGATCTTCGAGGTCGGAGCCTTCATGGCTGAGATGCCAGATGTTGCGGTCCATGCTGTATACTTTGTTGCCTTTTGCAACCGGGATATTGTGTGCTTCTGCATAACGGATAGCATCTTCACGGGAACGGATATCCCAGAGTCTCCACGGAGCGATGATCTGAAGCTGCGGAGCGAGTGCTTTTACCGTAAGTTCGAAACGAACCTGGTCATTACCTTTCCCTGTTGCACCGTGTGCGATCGCGTCTGCACCTTCTGCTTCAGCGATCTCAACAAGACGTTTTGCGATAAGCGGACGAGCGAACGACGTACCGAGGAGGTATTTGCCTTCGTATACAGCGCCTGCTTTGAGCGTCGGCCATACGTATTCTTCAAGGAACGGCGTTACAAGATCTTCGATGTAGACTTTGCTTGCGCCGGAAGCCAATGCTTTGTCATGGATAACGTCAAGTTCATCGCCCTGACCGATATCTGCGCACATTGCGATAACTTCGCAACCGTCATAGTTTTCTTTCAACCACGGAATGATAACGGAGGTATCAAGACCGCCGGAATATGCCAATACTACTTTTTTTACACTGCTCATATGTAAGCACCTCTTTAAATATAAATTTATGTTAAATATTATTGGATACGTTATCAGTCTGCCATGACAAGTGCCATAACGGCTTTCTGTGCATGAAGACGGTTTTCGGCTTCATCGAAGATAACAGACTGTTTGCTTTCGATGACTTCGTCGGTGATCTCTTCACCGCGATGCGCCGGAAGACAATGGAGCACGATGGCATCCGGTTTCGCTACTGCCATAACAGCCGCATTGACTTGGTAGTCTTTGAATGCTTTCTGGCGTTTTTCTGCTTCGCCTTCTTGTCCCATGCTTGCCCATACGTCCGTATAGACGACATCGGCATCTTTGGCCGCTGCCAAGATATCCTGCGTGATTTCTACTTTCGAGCCGAATGCTTTGGCATCTTCCATCGCTTCCGCTACCATGCTTTCCATCGGTTCATAGCCTGCGGGCGTTGCTACCGAGATGTCCATGCCGACTTTGGCACAGCCGTGCATAAGCGAGTTGACCATGTTGTTGCCGTCGCCGATGTAGACCATTTTAAGACCTTTGAGCTCACCTTTGTGTTCGCGGATCGTCTGGAGGTCTGCGAGTACCTGACACGGATGTTCTTCGTCCGTCAGCGCGTTGATGACAGGAATGCTTGCAAAATCAGCAAGTTCTTCTACCTTCGAACCTTCGAACGTACGGATCATGATACCGTCGAGGTAACGCGACAGTACACGTGCCGTATCACGGATCGGCTCACCGCGACCGATCTGGAGATCGCGATTCGACAAGAAAAGTGCCGAGCCGCCGAGCTGGTACATCCCGACTTCAAACGATACGCGCGTACGAGTCGACGATTTTTCGAAGATCATACCGAGCGTTTTGCCTTTCAAAATGTGGTGTTCTTCACCTTTTTTCTGTTTTTCTTTCAGTTCCGCCGCCAAATCGAGAATCTGATAGATTTCTTCGGTCGTAAAATCATGCAGCGATAAGAAATCTCTTCCTTTAAAGCTCATCTTACTAACCTGCCTTTCTATTGTTTCGCCAATACTGCGTCTAATATCGTGATCATTTCATCTACTTGCTGTTTGCCGATCGTAAGCGACGGTACCAGTCTGAGGACATTGCCCGCCGTACAGTTGATGATCAGTTTCGCATCAAGACAAGCCTGAACGATCTCGCGGCCTTCACGTGTCAGCTCGATACCAACCATAAAACCTTTACCGCGTACGGAGCGAATGATCGTCGGATATTTTTCGCCGAGTGCGCGGATAGCATCCATCAAGTACGCACCGACTTCGTTTACGTTATCCAAAAGATCGTCTTCGAGAATCGTATCGAGGACCGCTTTGGATGCCGCACATGCGAGCGGATTGCCGCCGAATGTCGAGCCGTGGTCACCCGGGTGGAATGCACTTGCTACTTTGTCCGTTGCAAGGAAGGCACCGATCGGTACACCGCCCGCAAGACCTTTCGCCAGTGTTACGATATCAGGCTTAATGCCAAAATGTTCGTATGCGAACATCTTGCCTGTTCTGCCGATACCTGTCTGCACTTCGTCGAAGATGAGAAGCGCACCGTATTTATCACAGAGTGCACGTACTTTCTGAAGGTAATCGTCAGCAGGTACGTTCACACCGCCTTCGCCCTGGATCGGTTCCAAGACGACTGCACACGTTTTGTCCGAGATCGCGTTTTCAAGTGCCGCGATGTCGTTGTAGTCGATATAAGTAAAGCCCTGCGGGAGCGGTTCGTAGCCTGCTTGGTATTTCGGCTGAGCCGTCGCCGTCAGCGTCATCAGCGTTCTGCCGTGGAAGCAGTGGTTCGCTGTAATAATTTCGTATTTGTCATCTGCGATCGTTTTGCCGTATTTGCGCGCCAATTTGAGCGCACCTTCATTCGCTTCCGCACCGCTGTTCGCCAAGAATACCTTGTCAAGACCGCTGAGTGCGGCAAGCTTTTCAATAAGCTGTGCCTGCACTTCCGTGTAGTAGAGATTCGAGCAGTGAATGACTTTCGCCGCTTGCTCTGACACAGCTTTCACGAGGTTTGGATGTGCATGACCGAGTGCGTTGACGGCGATCCCTGCGAAAAAGTCGAGGTAACGGTTGCCGTCCGTATCCGTCACGTACGCTCCTTCCCCGTGCGAAATGACCATCGGATAACGAGCAAAGACGGGCATATAGTGTGCCTTATCTATCGCAAAAACGTCTTGTTTGTTCATGCTTCTGCCTCCTCATCCCCAATGACCTCGGTACCGATACCGCGTTTCGTGAAGACTTCGAGGATCAATGCGTGCGGAAGTCTGCCGTCGATGATGTGTGTTTTTTGCGCACCGCCGTCGATAGCGCGGATGCACGATTCAACTTTCGGGATCATGCCGCCCGCGATACTGCCTTCGCGGATCATCGCCATTGCATCGGCTCTTGTCAAGGTTTCGATAAGACTGTCTTTGTCGTTATAATCGCGATAGATACCTTCAATATCTGTCAAAAGGATCAATTTTTCTGCTTGAAGCGCGCCTGCGACTTCACCTGCGACATAGTCGGCATTGATGTTGTAGCTTTCGTTATCCGTACCGACACCGATCGGTGCGATAACAGGCGTATAACCTTGGTCGAGAAGCGTATTGAGGATATCGGTATTGATCTTCGCGACATCGCCCACATAGCCGATGTCGACAAGCTTCGGTTCTGCCTGTTCGTCATCGTAGACCTCTGCAAGATGTTTCTCTGCACAGATAAGGCTTGCATCCTTACCCGACAGACCGACAGCTTTGGCACCGTAGTTGTTGAGAAGGCTGACGATCTCGGAATTGATCTTACCGACAAGCACCATCTCCGCTACACCGACCGTTTCGGCGTCTGTTACACGAAGACCTGCGATAAACTCGGTCTGTTTGCCGATCTTTTTCAAGAAACCTGTGATCTCGGGGCCACCGCCGTGTACGATAACGGGACGCATACCGACATATTTCATCAAGCAGATATCTTGAATGACTTTTGCTTTCAGTTCTTCATTGATCATGGCATTTCCGCCGTATTTGATGACCATCGTTTTGCCGTAGAATCTCTTGATATACGGCAACGCTTCGATCAATACGGATGCCCTATCTTCCGCTGAAAACTTCATGTACTCACCTCTTATTTGTCAAGAAAAACAACGTAATTAAGGTGGAGCTTACTCCACCTTAACGGTTGCTTTCATAATCAATATCTCTGTTCACTCTTTAGGTGTGATATTCACCGTTTATTTTAACATATTCATAGGAAAAATCACAAGTCCAGACAGTTGCTTTCTCTGTACCTTTTCCGATTTTTGCCGTAATGACGACATCATCTTTTGCCATCGTGCGTTTGAGCTCGGCTTCTTTGAAGTCTGCGCCCATACCGCCCGCAACGACCTGTACATCACCGATCCAGATATCCGTATCAACAGGCTGTACGCCGACACCGGAATAACCGATCGCGCAGATGATTCTGCCCCAGTTCGGGTCTTCGCCGAAGAATGCCGTTTTCACGAGCGGCGATTTTGCGATCGCCATAGCGACCTGTTTCGCCGATGCGAAATCGTCTGCACCTTCAACCGTTACTTCGAGGAATTTCGTTGCGCCCTCGCCGTCTTTGGCTACTTTTTTCGCAAGGTCGGTACATACCGTTTTGAGTGCGTCTGCAAAGATAGCATAATCTTCCGACTCAGCATCGGTAATAGTTGCATTGCCTGCCATACCGTTTGCAAGTGCGAACAAGCTGTCGTTTGTACTCGTATCGCCGTCTACACTGACCATGTTAAACGATACTTCAACAGCATCTTTGAGTGCTTTCTGAAGGAGTGCGCTGTCGATCGCCGCATCCGTCGTAACGAACGCAAGCATCGTCGCCATGTTTGGATGGATCATACCCGAACCTTTTGCCATACCTGCGATCGTGACCGTCTGACCACCGAGTGTGAACGTATAAGCCGTCTTTTTCTCCGTCGTATCCGTCGTAAGGATCGCAAGACACGCATCGTCGCCGCCTTCTTTGGAGAGCTTGCTGACAGCGTCTTTGATACCTGCCGTCAATTTATCCATCGGAAGCGTCTGTCCGATGATACCCGTCGAAGCAACGAACACTTGCTCGGTCGGCACGGAGAGTGCCTCTGCCGCAACCTGAGCCATCTCTTGTGCATCTTTTGCACCCTGCTCGCCTGTGCAAGCGTTCGCGCAGCCTGCATTGACTGCTACCGCGGAAGCTGTGCCGCCCGCCGCAACTTTGCGCGAGATGACGACAGGTGCCGCCGCCATCGTATTTGTCGTGAACACACCTGCGGCTGCCGCCGGTACTTCACTGTAAATGATCGCTACATCTTCTTTACCGCTTTTTTTAATGCCTGCTTTGACGCCTGCCGCAAGGAAGCCCTTCGGCGCCGTCACGTTAGGAGCGATTTTTTCCATTGTCATACATTCCATCTTCTTTCTCTTAACTGTATTTTATCACTGTGCTTACGGATACAACGGAACTTGCTGTAAGCCACAGGATTCATCAAGACCGAATACGATATTCATATTCTGAACAGCCTGTCCTGCCGCACCTTTTACAAGGTTGTCGATCGCCGATACGACGATGACGCGACCCGTGCGTGGGTCGATATGCCAGCCGAGGTCGCAGAAGTTCGAACCGCGAACCTTTTTCACCATCGGACACGCACCACGACCGAGCAAACGAATGAAATGTTCATCCGCATAACAATCAGCAAATGCCTTATCGACATCCTCTGCCGTTACGCCTTCTTTGAGATCTGCATAGCACGTGCTCAAGATGCCGCGCGATATCGGCAAGAGATGCGGTGTGAAGTTGACTATTACATCTTCGCCCGCAAACTCGGTAAGTGCCTGTTCGATCTCAGGCGTATGGCGGTGATTTGTAACACCGTAAATCGTGAAGTTATCGTACATCTCGGTGAAGTGCGAGGAGAGCTTAAGCCCTCTGCCCGCTCCCGACATGCCCGATTTCGCGTCGATAACGATAGACTTCGTATTGATAAGGCCTGCTTTTGCAAGCGGTGCCAAAGCAAGAATACTTGCCGTCGTATAGCAGCCTGCATTGCCGACGATCTTCGCATCGCGGATACGGTCGCGATACCACTCTGCCAGACCGTATACTGCTTTTGCATCTTTATGCGTATGTTCTACATTATACCATTTTTCGTATACAGCCGTATCATAGAAGCGATAGTCACCGCCAAGGTCGATGATCTTCACATCGTACGATTCCAGTTGTTTCCCAATAGCCATAGCATGGCCGTGCGGAAGCCCGATAAAGATAACATCGGTATTCTCTGCGATCTCTGTCAGATCTTGAAGCGATTTCAGCTGAACACCATCGTAATATTTATGCAAGTGACCGTATACTTTTGTAATTTCGGTGCCCGTCTGACTTTCGGAAGTGATATAACGAACTTCCGCTTCGGGATGATTCGCCAAAATGCGCATCAACTCTTCGCCTGTATAACCGGTCGCACCGACAATACCAACTCGTATCATGTTTTCATTCCTCCATCTCTGTAAGGTTCATATAATTATACATCATGTTTGTATAATTTTTCAACCTCTTATTCGCTTTTTTCGGTGAAATATTCCATAAAAGTTGCCAAAATCGCTTCCGCCAGACGGTTTTGGTACGATTCATCGCACAAAAGCTGTGCTTCTTCTCCGTTTGATAAGTAGCCCGCCTCCAAAAGTACACCCGGCATAGACAATGACGACAGGAGGAGGACATGTGTATTCGCCTGTGCCTGTCTGTGATTGCCCTCCGGGAAATCTGTCATTCGTTTTTGCATCATCTCTGCCAATCCCCTGCTATTCTCATTTTTCGGATGGTAGAAGACTTGTGCACCTTGATACGTCTTCACCGTCGAAGCATTGCAATGGACGCTGACAAATACATCAGGGCGCGCTTCTTCAATGATGGCGACTCGCTTTTTAAGATCGGCGCGTTTTCCGCCTTTTCCGCGTGTATAGTAGTCGACATCATCCGTTCTAGTATAGACGACCTCTGCCCCTGCCGATATCAGCTTATCACCGATCCGTTTTGCCAATACCAGATTGATATCCTTCTCCGCCTGCGCATGATACTCTGCCCCGCTGTCGATACCGCCATGCCCCGCATCAACAGCTATTCTTTTTCCTGCAAGCGGCGCATCATCCATCGCCCACATCATAGGCACACCGCCCTGCCACATCAAACAGAATATCCCCAGCCCGAACACCCAGCCAAACAGCCACCTTCTCACGATTCTCGCTCCTTTCGCTCGCGTTTCTCACCTATCCTCTGGTCAAACAGACGATTTTCCGCTACAATAAAAGGAATAGCAATCTTATGTTTTAATAGGAGAGTTGCCTATGTTTTCCTTTATAACACGTATCTTCACATTTCTTATATTCCTTGTCGTTTTGTTCGTCGGATGCTTCTTTTTCATGGACGGCGGTTCGATACTCAACCGCTACATTCCCGACTCGTACCGCACGACAGCAGAAGTCCGCGCACTTCCGTTCTCACCCGAGAACCTGCCCGACCTCGATTCGGACGCATGGACACGCGCATATCGCTTCATCGCGCTCAAAGATGCTGTCAACAGTCGCACCCCACAGCTCGGTTACACAAAGATAGACGACATCGCACACAATATGCAATATGCCATCATCGCCTCGGAGGACAAACGTTTCTACGACCACCCGGGCTTCGACGTCGAAGGCATGATGCGTGCCACCCTCGTCAACATCCAATACGGCAAGATACAAGAAGGTGCCAGCACCATCACACAACAAACAGTCAAAAACCTCTTTTTGACAGCCGACCGTACGGCATCGCGCAAAATGGAAGAAATACTCCTTGCCCTCAACATGGAATCCCGCTACGAAAAAGCAGAGATCCTCGAGATCTACCTTAACACCATCTATTTCGGCGACGGTTACTACGGCATCAACCAAGCCTCGCACGGCTACTTCGGTTGTGCTCCCTCCCGCCTCTCGCTCGCTCAATCGGCTATGCTCGCAGGCATCGTCCCCGCACCGAGCATCTACTCTCCGCGTGTAGACTTCGCCGCCGCCAAAAAACGACAAGCACTCGCACTTAACGCCATGGTCAAAAACGGTTACATCACCGAAGCAGAAGCACAAAACGCCAAAGCCGCTCCTATCCGTCTTGTTGAAAAATAACACGAATGAGCGCGATTCACGGCAGGAATTCTCCTCATAATAGCTAATATATAAAATTACTATGTAAAACGGTACGAAACAGACCTTACTTATTACTGATTTTGAAGGAATATATTATGATTACAACGTTGATCGACCAGCAGGTGTACTGTGCATCCCCTTCGATACACGACATGACACCTGTATTTCTCAACTTATTACAAATGAAAAGCCCCAACCTGTATCGCCACTCGCATCAGGTCGCCAATTACAGCGCAAGCATCGCCGCCAAGATGTGCCTGCCGTCCGAAGAGATCTCTCTCATTCAGACAGCCGCACTTCTCCATGATATCGGTCACGTTACCGTACCGAATCTCATCTTGGCAAAATCGCCCTACCTCTCCCAGCGCGAATACAGCACGTTCAAAAATCATTGTCGTGCAGGTGTCGCCATGATGGAGAACATCGCCGCTTGCCAACCGCTCATTCCGTACATCCTCCATCATCACGAACGATGGGACGGAACAGGCTATCCCAAACGGCTCAAAGGCGTAAACATCCCGCTCGGCGCACGTATCATCGCCGTCGCAGACTACTACGACAGCTTCATCAACCCGTGCACCCAGAACTGGCGCAAAACAAAACAAGAAGCACTCAAAGAACTGCAAGACCTCTCGG
>JAFSAX010000130.1 GCA_017442105.1 Selenomonadales bacterium
GAATCGTATCATCGCCATCGATAACAGCCGCAAGGTTCATATCGATATGGTCGATCATTTTTTCTGCTGCCGTCTGGCTGCCCGTGATCTTGATAACAGGTACGAACGGGAAGCCCTGCGGAGCCCCACGACCCGTTGCGAATACGATGATGTTAGCTCCTGCTGCTGCAAGACCTGTCAAAATTTCAGGTTCACGACCCGGCGAATCCATAACAACAAGACCGCCCGCTTCCGGGAACTCGCCATATTCGTATACAGCTTGGATCGGAGCCGAGCCTGCTTTGGCGATCGCGCCGAGCGATTTTTCTTCGATCGTCGTCAAACCACCCTTGATGTTACCACCCGTCGGCTGACCGCCACGGATATCTTCACCGACTGCCATCGCACGTTTTTCCATACGATCAACGAGTGCGAGGATGCCGTCTGCCACTTCTTTATTCTTAGCATGGCTTGCCAAGATATGTTCTGCACCAATGAACTCGGTTACTTCACCGAGGATAGACGTACCGCCTGCTTCAACGAGAAGGTCGGATGCAACACCGATAGCAGGATTCGGAACGAGACCCGACGACGTATCGGAGCTGCCGCATTTCATACCCATGATAAGTTTGCTGATCGGGAACGGTTTACGCTGTTCTTTCGAAGCTTCGCCGACCATTTCCTGTGCTAAGAGAACGCCTTGTGCGATCGTGCGCGTAGCACCGCCGATCTCTTGCACGACAAGATGCTCAACACGTTTACCGCTGGCTTTGATACCGTCGATAACACCCTGGAGATCCGTGCTTTCACAACCAAGGCTGACTACGATAACAGAATGAAGGTTCGGGTTTTTGCCAAGACCGATAAGAGCCTTGTTAACAAGACCGATATCGAGCGGAGTCTGGCAGCAGCCCTGATGATGCGTAAAACGCGCCGTGCCTTGTACTTGACGAGCAATCGCTTCTACGACTTCGTTAACACAGACGACTGCCGAAAGGATACCAACAAAATTACGCGTACCAACTTGTCCGTCGGGACGACCATAGCCCATGAATTCCATTATGCTTCCTCCTTCTGCAAGTCACCGCGACCGCGCAGACTTTCGATATTTTGTACGTGGGCATGCATACCGCGCGGAATGTCCGCCGTTGCTCTGCCGATCACTTCGCCGTATTTTAAGATATCTTCACCTTTTTTGATATCACGGAACGCAAATTTGTGACCATACGGAATATCCTGACCAACTACGACAGGAATCAGCTCTCTGTCAAGACGTGTAGCCGCTGCTTGTCCTTCTTTCAAGTTTTGTACTGCTGTCGCGACATTATCGACACTTCTCAGTACGATTGCATCAATTGCCATCTGATCTCCTCCTCTTATTCTCATATGATAGCTTCTGTACAGATAGGTGACCCATACAATATTGCATGAATTCCCTCATTCTTTAGAATATTTCTATAAATTCTGCCAAATCCCTTTTTTAAAACGGGTTGAATTCTGTATTCTTTTTATTTTTCTCTTTTCTTATTTTCTCGAGCCTATAAATTTATGCTATAATAAACAATTATAAACGTAATAGAAACTAGGTGCTTTTCTTGGATATGACAAGTAAAATACTTATCTCGTCGCTCGATCTTCTGCTGCCGATCACGATAGGTTATCTCCTCAAACGGCAGTCATACTTGCGCGATGGCTTTTTCAATAAGATGATTTTAAACAACATCCTTGTGGTGTATCCTCTTCTCTCGTTTCTCTGCTTCTGGGTACTGCCGCTTTCGCGCGAGCTTATCTGGCTTCCTGTAATGGGTGTGCTGATGGGGCTTGTGCCTGGCATGATTGCTACATGGCGATCGAAACAGAAGTACACAAGTCCGCTCGATCAAGGCGGATACGTGATGAGTGCTATCCTGTCGAATCTCGGTACGATCGGCGGTCTGTGCGTCTTCCTGCTCTACGGTGAAACAGGGTACGCATACCAACAGCTCGTCGTATTATCGCAGTACATTCTAATGTTTATGTTCTGCTATCCGCTTGCACAGCGTTACTACGAAAAGGCACAAAATAATGTGCGAGAGCATTCCGTATCGATCCGCTCGGTGCTCTTCAGCCGCAATCAGCTAGCTGTCGTCGGCATCCTCTTAGGTGTCGTACTGCAGCTTGCTGATATCGAACGCCCTGCCTATTTGAGCGGTGTTTCGTCATTTCTCGTTCATCTTGGTGCATGGACAGCGCTGATCCCCGTCGGCTACTCAATGGACTTCGCACGGATACGCACGCACTATCGCGAGCTCGTCGATCTCGCCGTTATCAAGTTCGCCATCTCACCACTCTTGCTCTACCTCATCGCATTTCTCCTCATCGACAATGATATTATGCGCTACGCACTCGTGATACTCTCCTTCACACCGACAGCTGTCAATGCCGTCATCACAGCGCGCATCTACGGGCTCAACTTACATCTCACCATGGCGGCTTTCATCTCGACGACGCTTCTATTCCTTATCCTTATCTACCCAGCCCTATTCTTCTTATTACCGCATTAAAAAAGAGAGCCTATCACGGCTCTCTTTTTTCTTGTTTTCGTATTTTCACCGGAATCATTCCAAACAGATTTCCCACTACACATGTTTTATCATAGCGATCTCTCCAGACCGTGATACCGAGAAATTTGATATCGCGGTCAAGCTTTTTCTCTTTAACAATGATGAGCCCGCCCAAATATTTCCGGTTGGTCGCTACCGTTCTTGCCATGATCAACTTCAAGAGTCGCTGACCGCTCAGGCTGCAATCAAATTCCGTGATATGTTCATCTTGGATAAACGCTGTCGCTGTATCTAAAATACATTCCCGACTTTCTTTGCTTCTATTTCGTACGATCGCAGTCACTACCGCCCGCAGGAAAAATTCGATCGCAAAACGACGATGCTCATCAATTCCATTCTTTTTAAGTTCACGATACAACGCAATCGCACTTTTCATCATATCTTGATTGATGCTCCGTTTAACACGAACATCAGACATGATACTGCTCACACGTTGTCGATAATGATACAGCACATCTTCAATATAGACCATGCGTTTACTGTGAAGCGCATAGAGCCGCCACCAATATTCGTCTTCGTGTTTAAGTCCTGCGGGAAAGCGCATTTGATTGGCTTCAATAATGCTTTTCCGATATATCTTGTTCCATAAACAACAATTCGTTTTTTCGATTACAGATTCTGTCAGCTCAGTTTCTGCAGAGAATTTATGTCGGAGGTACTTTTTCAAGCTCTTCATTTTTTTATGTCGGTCTCCGAATAAACGTGTCGCACACATTGCTATGTCCGCCTGCGATGATACGATGGCTTGATGCAGTTTTTCACAATAATCTGCTTCTACATAATCGTCACTGTCGACAAACATAATATACGGTGCTGTGCAATGATCGACACCGCTGTTTCGAGCCACCGCTATGCCTTGATTCGTTTCGTGTCGAACAAGCTTGATACGCATATCTCTTTGTGCATATTGTTCGGCAATGATCGTCGACTTGTCGGTTCCACAATCATCTACAAGAATGATCTCTATATTACTCATCGTTTGATTCAACACAGAATCCAGACATTGCGGCAAATATTCTTCTACGTTATAGAATGGGATGATAATTGATATTTCCGGCCTATTCATAGTGATTCCTCTTGACATTTTATTGGTATTTTCATTTTATATCTATTAAACGTTTTTTTCAATACTTTCATTTTTTATTTTCTCTTTTTTCATGCAAAAACGGCACGCTTTTGACAGCGTACCGTTCGTCTTTATTCTACTGTTACACTTTTTGCGAGGTTTCTCGGTTTGTCAACATCACAGCCGCGTGTAATTGCCGCATAGTAAGCAAGGAGCTGGAGCGGAATGACAGCAAGGAGCGGAGCAAGGAGCGAGTTGGTACGCGGTACGAAGATGGTGTGATCGACGTATTTCGCGATATTTTTGTCGCCTTCGAGCGCGATACCGATGACGACGGCATCACGTGCTTTGATCTCTTTGATGTTATTGACGGTTTTGTCATAGATGTCTTCCTGCGTTGCAAGTGCGATGACAGGGATACCTTCTACGATCAGCGCGAGCGTACCGTGTTTGAGTTCGCCTGCCGCATATGCTTCGGCATGGATGTAGGAGATCTCTTTGAGTTTGAGCGAGCCTTCGAGTGCTACGGCATAGTCGAGCGAACGACCGACAAAGAATACATCTTCGTTGAAGCCGTATTTCGTTGCGAATGTTTTGATCGGTTCTACGTCTTCAAGCATCTCGTGGATCTGCGTCGGTACTTGTTTCAAGGCTGCTACAAGTTCTGCCGCACGTTCGGGAGCGACTTTACCATTGAGCTGACCCATGTAGACAGCAAGCATGAACATCATGATAAGCTGTGTCGTGTATGCTTTCGTCGATGCAACGGCGATCTCGGGACCTGCCCACGTGTAGAGTACATTGTCTGCCTCACGTGCGATAGAAGAGCCGACGACGTTCGTCACAGCAAGCGTGCGTGCGCCCATTGCTTTGACTTCTTTGAGTGCCGCAAGTGTGTCGCTCGTTTCGCCCGACTGGCTGATAACGATCGCAAGCGTATCTTTATCTACGAGCGGACTGCGATAACGGAATTCCGATGCGATATCGACTTCGACCGGAATGCGAGCGAGTTTTTCGATATAGTATTTGCCGACAACGCCTGCATGGTATGCTGTACCGCAAGCTACGATGAAAATTTTCTTAATGTCGGCAAGGTCGTGTTTCGTCCATTTAAGTTCATCGAGAGAAATGCCCGAACCGTCTTTGGCAAGACGCGCCGACATCGTTTCACGGATGGCTTTCGGCTGTTCGTAGATCTCTTTTATCATGAAATGCTCATAGCCGCCTTTTTCGGCTGCTTCGGCATCCCAGTTGACTTCGAATACTTTTTTCGTGATGGGCACCCCGTCACGGTTGTATACCCATACAGAATCGCTTTTTACGACTGCCATTTCGCCGTCGCTCAAGATATACGTACGGCGCGTACGCTGAATGATGGCAGGGATATCGGATGCAATGAAGTTTTCACCTTCACCAAGACCGATAACGAGCGGATTGTCCTGTTTTGCACAGACGATCTTATCCGTATCATGTTCGCTCATAATAACAAGCGCGTACGAACCTTCTACCATATTGAGTACTTTGCGAACGGTGTCTTCGAGAAGCTCGCCTTCTTCGTAGACTTCTTCCAAGAGATGTGCTACGACTTCCGTATCTGTTTCGGAACGGAATTGGTGACCTTTTTCGATGAGCATTTCTTTGAGGCTCATGAAGTTTTCGATGATGCCGTTGTGTACAACGACAAATTTACCCGTGCAATCCGTATGCGGATGCGAGTTGCGGTCGGACGGTCTGCCGTGCGTTGCCCAGCGTGTATGACCGACACCGATAGAGCCTTCGGGCTCATTGCCTTTGATCTTCTGCTCGAGTACTTCGAGTCTGCCGAGGCTTTTTTCGACGCGGATCGTTTCACCGTTGTAGACAGCGATACCTGCCGAGTCGTAGCCGCGGTATTCCAATTTAGACAAGCCTTCAATCAAGAACGGCGTTGCTTTGTCCTGACCGATATATCCAACAATACCACACATAATTTGGTATCCTCCAACCTGTTTGTATTTGCTGTTTAGCTGCTTTGTGCCCGAATCACTTCGGGTTTTGTCAGCTGACTAACGGTTACAGCAACCGAGAGGCACCCGCTGAATGTTTCGATAAACCTCTCCCTCGTCTACTTGGCGACCCAAGTCCCAGCGCTATCATGTAAAAAATGCGCGATCCTCCTTTTTCTCCGAACAGAATAGAAAAAGGCACGCCCATACGTGCC
>JAFSAX010000131.1 GCA_017442105.1 Selenomonadales bacterium
AGACCTCTGCCTTACCACTTGGCTATGTCGCCTCTAGAGTTGGAGCGGGAAACGAGATTCGAACTCGCGACCCTCGCCTTGGCAAGGCGATGCTCTACCGCTGAGCTATTCCCGCTTAAATGGTGCCTCAGGACGGAATCGAACCGCCGACACGGGGATTTTCAATCCCCTGCTCTACCAACTGAGCTACCGAGGCAAAATGGCGACCCGGAAGGGACTCGAACCCTCGACCTCCGCCGTGACAGGGCGGCATTCTAACCAACTAAACTACCGGGCCATTTTTATTGATATCGTCGTGTGACGACATATAATAATTTACCGCATATCTATGTTTTTGTCAACCCTTTTTTGATATTCTTTTTTAATTTTTTCCAAAAAGATATCAACCGTTTTTATTCTGATACGAAATTCTATTTCTCAATTCGTGCTGCCTGCTACATCTATTTCTTTTCTGACTTTTTCAAGCATCGGAATAAAGTGCTCTTTCATTTTCCGTGTTAGTTCCCCTATTTCTGTTGCATCGAATTCGGTAATCAGTTGAGGCATTTTTAATACACGAAGTTCACCAAAAAATTCGTCACGATAAATGTTGTAATACAATGCAAAGTTACTTTCTGAAACGAAGTCGGTATAGTCAAGGATCAAAAATGAACCGTTTATGATACGAATCGAAGAGTGCGGATGAATGAATAGATCAAATCCCAATATCGATTGCGGCAACTCAGAAATATAATCCCAATCCGCAATCCCTTTTTCCGCGAAGATCGTTCCAAGCTCATCTTGCGGAAATTGACGCAGTTTGCGAAGCGATGTTGCCATGCCATCATTGAGCATTCGCTTGAGCTCTGCCAAGTCGCTTGTTATGTAATCGATCTGGCAAAAGAGATTTAATCCGATCTCTTCCTGTGCATGATATTCTCCGAGCGATGCATTGTAGATGATAAAAAATTTTCGATGGATCGAACTGTCTTCATAGGTAAACAGTCGATAAAATCCATCTACGATCTCTCGATTGATCGTTAAGTGAAAGCCTTCCAATTCTTGCGGAAGCTCTGCAAAGTAGTCCCACTCTTCTATTTGACTACGTATTTCATCTTTTATTTTACTCATGATTTCATCACCAATTTATTAGTATTCGTACTTATCTTACAAAACCCTGCCAAAAAAAATAAAAATACGGCACCTTAAAAGATGCCGTATCTTATTGATTACTGGAACATAGCAAGCATCGTGCCTGCTGCAACTGCCGTACCGATAACACCTGCAACGTTCGGTCCCATTGCATGCATCAAGAGGAAGTTGCTCGGATTTGCTTTCTGACCTTCGATCTGACATACACGAGCTGCCATCGGCACTGCGGATACGCCTGCTGCACCGATAATCGGATTGATCTTACCGCCACTCAGTTTGCACATTACTTTACCAAGCAATACGCCTGCTGCCGTACCTACTGCGAATGCAACGAGGCCAAGCAAGATGATCTTGATCGTCTGAATCTGCAAAAATCCTTCAGCCGACATCGTAAGACCTGTACCAAGCCCCAAGAAGATCGTTACGATATTGATAAGAGAGTTCTGTGCTGTATCCGACAAGCGATCTGTTACACCGGATTCTCTGAAAAGATTACCAAGCATCAACATACCGATCAATGATGCGATCGACGGAAGAAGCAAACTGATTACGATCGTCGTTACAACAGGGAATGCAATACGTTCGAACTTCGTTACCTGTCGAAGCTGTCCCATCTCGATCTCACGTTCTTTTTGCGTTGTCAACAGACGAATGATCGGCGGCTGAATGAGCGGTACGAGCGACATATAAGAATATGCTGCAACCGCGATCGCGCCCAAGAGATGCGGTGCTAATTTGATCGTCATATAGATAGCAGTCGGGCCATCGGCACCACCGATGATACCGATTGCAGAAGCTTCCTGCGCAGTAAAGCCTATAATCATGGCACCTACCAATGCAATAAATACGCCAAATTGTGCTGCGGCTCCCAAAAATAACATTCTCGGATTGGCAATGAGCGGACCAAAGTCAGTCATCGCACCAACGCCCAAAAAAATGAGCGGAGGGAATATTTCATGTTCGATTCCGTATCCGATAGCAGACATAACGCCCGGCTGGTCAAACCCCGTATTCGGGAAGTTTGCCAAAATACAACCAAATGCGATCGGACCAAGCAAAAGCGGTTCGAATTTTTTACCGAATGCCAAGTACAGAAGAATCAATCCAACCAAAATCATAATCAGATTGCCTACAGTCAGGCCGGCATATCCGCTATTTGCCCATACTTCATATATAGCTACTCCAAAAATATCCACTTATTATCACACCCTTTATTTCTTTTCAATCATTGTCTTTCGATCGATTCTCGATCCATAACAGCTTCATAGTCCACGAGTTCCGCTTCTTCTTGCGTCATTCTCGGTTCCTCAACAACAGGAGCTGCAACAACGATCGGAGCAAGCGGTTCCGGTTCTTCTTGTACCGAATTTTTTGTCGGATCGAGCTTGTGAATCAATTCAATTACAAGTCCTAACAAAAAAAGAACTACGAAAACGATCGTCATGTTTACGACCATGATCATCATCGGATTGTCTGTCATAC
>JAFSAX010000132.1 GCA_017442105.1 Selenomonadales bacterium
AGATGATATTTGCAGTTCCATTGCGTGTGTGCTAAACTATGTCTGTCATTCATTTGACGTCGCTCCTTTTGATATAATTTCTAAGCTGCTAGGCCTAGTAGCATTATATCAAAAGGAGCTTTTGTGTTTTACGCATAGCTATAAGCTTTACGGAACCCCACGCCTAGCGCGGGGTTTTCGATATACAAAAAAGAACGAACCCGAAGGTTCGTCCTTTATTTAGCATATCTTATTTCAAAGCGTCTGCCAAAGCTGCGTTCGTACCGCGAGTTGCGTTTGCACTTGCTTCGAACAAAGCTTTTTCTTCATCGTTGAGGTCATATTCAACGATAGCTTCAACACCGTTAGTACCCAATACTACCGGTACGCCGATGCAGATATCTTCCTGGCCATATTCGCCTTCGAGATATACGCTGCACGGAACGAGTTTACGTTCGTTGCGAACGATCGCTTTAACGACCATTGCACCAGCTGCACCCGGAGCATACCAAGCGCTCGTGCCGAGAAGGCCCGTAAGCGTAGCACCGCCGACCATCGTAGCTTTTACGATTTCGTCGATTTTTTCTGCCGGGAGGAGTTCGCTGATAGCGCGACCATTGTACGTAGCGAAACGGTGAAGCGGAATCATCGTTTTGTCGCCGTGACCGCCGATTACGAAGCCGTCAACTTCTGCCGGATGTACGCCCAATGCCTGGCTGATGTAGTATCTGAAACGGTTGCTGTCGAGCATACCGCCCATACCGATGATGCGGTTTTTCGGAACGCCGCTAGCTTTCAATGCGAGATAAGTCATCGTATCCATCGGGTTGGAGATGATAACGAAGATAGCTTCCGGAGAATGTTCGAGAATGCTGCTTACTACGCTTTTAACGATACCGGCATTAACACCGATCAATTCTTCACGAGTCATACCCGGTTTACGCGGAATACCGGAAGTAACAACTACTACGGAAGAACCAGCCGTTGCAGCATAATCATTCGTAACACCTACTACAGTGCTGCGGAGATTGAGCATGTTAGCCGTCTGCATCATGTCCATAGCTTTACCTTCGGACACACCTTGTTTAATATCGAGCAATACGATTTCATCTGCAACTTCCTGTGCCAAGAGCACGTTTGCACAAGTTGCACCTACGTTACCTGCACCAACAACAGTAACTTTCATTTTAAAAATACCCCCTTCATTTATATAAGAACATATGTTCTCATTGACATAAAACGCCCGTTTACGGAGCTGTCCATATCTAACATAAATCTTATCATAAACCGAGCGAATAATCAACAAACTTTTCTATGTATACAATAAAATATTATCATCTCACATATTATGCACTCGTTTGGCAATCCTAATAAAGCCCCGACACTTACAAAAAAGGAGGAATCATATGTCTATTTTTGAGCGATTCAACGAAGAAACGCGCGAATTCTTCCAAAACATCATGGACAAAGAGCCTCTTAACTATCTTGAAGCCTCGGGTCTTTACGGCGTCATCGCACAAGGCCGCTACAACGTATCCGTCCTCGAAACGCTCTACAACCACGCGCAGAATGCCGAACTCAAGCACCTCATTAAACAGGCGCAGGATTCCTTGACCAAATCCCTCATCAACCGTTCGGAAGACCTTCTCCAAGAAAGCGGCGGCAAGATCCCGTCTGTCACCTTCCCGCGCCGTACCCTTCACAAGGCACCGCTCGAAATACACCCCGATGCACGCCTGACCGATGCCGAAGTCGCTATCGCCATCGGCTCTATCGCCAAAGCATCTCAGCTCGCCATGCTCGCCGCACTTCACCAGTCGTACCAAGTCGAAGTCGCACTCATGTATCGTACACTTTTAAACGACGGCCTCGACTGGGATTATCGCCTCTTACAGCTCATGCTCAAAAACGGCTGGCTCCCAAAACTGCACAAAGTCGTCAACTGATACAAAATAAAAAGAAGCGATCCTAAAAGGTCGCTTCTTTTTATCATTCTTACTGTTCTTCGAACATATCTTTACCTACGCTGCAAAGCGGGCAAACCCAATCTTCCGGAACGTCAGCCCAAGCCGTGCCTGCTGCTACGCCGTTGTCTTCGTCGCCAACTGCTACATCGTATACATAACCGCATACTGTGCATACCCAAGTCATTTTCGTTCACCTTCTTTCTTCTCTGTTATATCTACACTCTTATTATACCGAAAAAATCCTACTTATACAACTATATTTCATGCGCACGGAAAAAATCATAGACAGCTTGTGCCGCCGCACTGTTCATGCCGTCTGCCTGTGCCAGTTCTTCTACGCTTGCCGAGCGCATCGCATCGATACTGCCGAACGCTTTCCAGAGTGCTTGTCTGCGTTTGGGGCCGATGCCGACAATGTGGTCAAGCACCGACTGCATATTGCGTTTAGCGCGCAGGTTGCGATGGTACGTGATAGCAAAGCGGTGCGCTTCGTCGCGTATCTGCTGCATGAGATAGAGCGACTGTGAATGACGCGGCAGGATAACAGGGTCGGATTCGCCTTCGCGGAACACATACTCGAACTGCTTGGCAAGGCCGACGACAGGCACGTCTGTAAGGCCGACACCGCGGATGACCTTGAGTGCGCTCGAGAGCTGGCCTTTCCCACCGTCGATAACGATCAGGTCGG
>JAFSAX010000133.1 GCA_017442105.1 Selenomonadales bacterium
ATATCTCACCGAGAGGCTTTTCTTGCGGATTCGTGCGTCCTGCCAGGGTGCTGATGACCATGATGGAGCCTGCCAGACCGCCGCACAGGTCGCGTGCATGACCGATGCCGCCGCCGAAGCCGGAGCACATACGAAAAGCATTATCATCGATCGTCACACCGCCGACTGTTCTGAAGGCTTGTACGATCGCCTCGCAGCAGTTGTAACCACTTTTAAAAGCATTGCCTGTTTCCATACCAATCATTTCGCTAAATTCACTCATGCCGAGACCTCCTCAGTCAATTTTCTTACCTATATTATTCGATGTTGTGAGGCGAATCCCTTTTGCCAGAGCACAGCATTAAGGCTAGCTTGGCATGAGCGGCAAGGCGGTCGCAACGCTGAGGACAGCCTTCTTTTTTTGCATGGAATCGTCATGGCATGGTACAATAACGATACAAGATGTAAAGGAGGTATGAACGATAGATAACAAGACCTATATCGCGATCGACTTGAAATCGTTCTATGCCTCTGTCGAATGTATGGAACGAGGGCTCAATCCCATGACTGCCAATCTCGTAGTCGCCGATGCGAGCCGCACGCAGAAGACTATCTGCTTGGCGGTATCGCCTGCGTTGAAATCGTTTGGCATCCCGGGGCGGCCCAGATTATTCGAAGTCGAGCAGAAGGTCACCTTTGCCAACGCGCAGAGGAAACGCAACATATCAGGCAAGAGCTTCAACGGAGAGTCGGCAGATATCGAGGAGCTTAACAGCGATCCTAAGTTGTCTATCAGCTATATCGTTGCCACACCGCAGATGGCGAAGTATGTCGAGATCAGCGCGCAGATATATAAGGTCTATCTAAAATATATTGCACCTGAGGATATCCACGTGTACTCGATCGACGAGGTATTCATGGATGTTACCCACTATCTGAAAATGCATAAGCTGTCAGCTCATGACTTGGCGATGACGATGATACGTGATGTGCTTGATACCACAGGCATAACAGCGACAGCAGGCATCGGCACGAATATGTATCTCGCCAAAATTGCAATGGATATCGTAGCGAAGAAAATGCCTGCCGATAAAGACGGTGTGCGTATTGCCGAGCTCGATGAGATGTCCTACCGCAGACAGCTGTGGGAGCATAGGCCGCTCGTGTCTTTTTGGCGGGTAGGCAAGGGCATTGCCGCGAAACTGGAGCGATACGGCATGTTTACGATGGGCGATGTAGCGCGAATGTCACTGTCGCGTCATGGGGAAGAGCTTTTGTATAAGATGTTTGGTGTCAATGCCGAGCTCTTGATAGACCATGCTTGGGGATGGGAGCCTTGCACCATGGCTGCGGTCAAATCATATAAGCCTGCATCTAATAGTATCTGCTCGGGACAGGTACTGCAGGAACCATATGATTTTGCTAAAGCAAGACTGGTCGTGCATGAGATGACCGATATGCTTGCACTCGATCTAGTGGATAAAAATCTTGTCACAGACCAGATCGTGTTGACGATAGGCTATGATATTGAGAACCTGACCGACCCTGTGAGGCGCAGTCAGTACAAAGGGCAAGTCACGACTGACTCCTATGGGCGCAAGATTCCGAAGCATGCCCACGGGACAACGAATATCGAGTGCCAGACCTCGTCTGCGATGAAGCTGACTGAGGCGGTACTTGCACTCTACGATCGTATCGTTGATCCTACACTATTGGTGCGGCGAGTAAGCATTTCTGCCAATCGACTTGTCGATGAACGAACCGTAACGAAAGGCTCACCCGTAGAACAGCTCGACCTGTTCACAGATTATGAAACGATCCTGCGAGAGCGGGAGCAAGAAGAAGCCGCCTTAGAAAAGGAAAAGAAGATACAACATACGCTTTTGAATATCAAAAAAAGATTCGGCAAGAATGCTGTACTGAAAGGCATGAACCTCGAAGAAGGAGCAACGGCACAGGAGCGCAACAACCAGATAGGCGGGCACAAAGCATAATATAGGAAGCCTATCTGCATAAAATAGAACGGCAAATTAGGAAAGCAAGAGGATAATATATGTTAGCATACACATACGTAGAAAAAGGCAAGTTCGCTTTCGTCGAAAAAGACAAACCGCAGATAATGCATGAACAGGACGCTATCGTTCGTGTTACATTGGCAAGCATCTGCTCGTCAGACCTGCACATCAAGCACGGCAGTGTGCCCAAGGCAGTTCCCGGCATCACCGTCGGCCATGAAATGGTAGGCATCGTGGAAGAAGTCGGCTCTGCTGTCACTTCTGTCAAAGCAGGCGACCGCGTCACTGTCAACGTAGAGACCTTCTGCGGGGAATGTTTTTTCTGCAAGAACGGCTATGTCAACAACTGCACCGACAAAAACGGCGGCTGGGCGTTGGGGTGCCGCATAGACGGCGGTCAGACAGAATATGTGCGTGTGCCGTTTGCCAACCAAGGCTTGAACAAGATTCCCGATAATGTCAGCGATGAGCAGGCACTTTTCGTCGGTGATGTATTGGCGACGGGCTTTTGGACGGCACGTATCTCTGAGATAACAGCTGACGATACGGTGCTCATCATCGGTGCGGGCCCGACAGGCATCTGCACATTGCTCTGCGTTATGCTGAAAAATCCTAAGAAAATTATCGTCTGTGAGCAGGATGAGAGCAGAATCAACTTCGTGAAGAAACATTATCCTGATGTTATCGTGACCAGACCTGAAGATTGTCTTGACACTGTCCTTGCGGAAAGTGAGCATGGCGGTGCCGATGTCGTGCTCGAGGTAGCAGGCGCGGGCGATACGTTTGAGCTTGCATGGCAATGTGCAAGACCGAATGCTATCGTAACGGTAGTCGCTCTGTATGACAGACCGCAGATACTGCCGCTTCCTGATATGTACGGTAAGAACCTGACATTCAAAACAGGCGGTGTAGATGGTTGTGACTGCGAAGAGATATTATCATTGATAGCCGAAGGAAGAATAGACACTACGCCGCTTATCACGCATACATATCCGTTGGCTGAGATCGAGCAGGCATACGCGCTGTTCGAGAATAAGCAGGATAACGTGATCAAAGTAGCGATAAAACCGTAGAAAAGATGTGAACCAAATGAGCGGGAAATATGATGACATCATCGATCTGCCGCATAAAAAATCGGCAACAAGACCACAGCTGACGATGGCACAGCGGGCAGCACAGTTCTCTCCCTTTGCGGCACTGACGGGCCATGGCAACGCTATCAAAGAAACAGCACGCCTCACAGAAAAAAAGATAGACCTCCAGCAAGACTGCAAAGAACGCTTAAACGAGCGACTGCAACTCATCCGTGAGCAGATAAATGCCGAGCCGGAAGTGACTATTACTTACTTCCTCGCAGACGATAAAAAAGACGGCGGTATGTACGTTGAAGCTACTGGCAGAGTAAAAAAGATAGATGAGTATGCAAAGACTGTCTTGCTGCATGACGGCACGAGGATACCGATGGAAGAGATAATAGATATAGAAGGAAGTTTGTTTCGCAGTATAGATGACTATTGAAAGTAGTGGCGAGCGACAAACCAATACTGGCAAAAACGAGCCGAAGGCCGTTCTAGTGAGAACAGCCTTCGGTTTTTG
>JAFSAX010000134.1 GCA_017442105.1 Selenomonadales bacterium
CGGGGATCCCATCTTTGTCGGTATCGACCATACAGCCTGCGATGAATGTCACGAAAGCGATCATTCCACCGCCGACCATTTCGGTGATAAGAGAAAGGAGATCGCGTAGTGCGACCTCTCCTTCTTTCCACAGCCACAGCCATGCCGCGTAATATGTCAGCACAAGCACCGTGACCAAGCCGAAATATAAAAAGACAACCCATTTGATAGGTTGCTTCATCCCGACTATTTTGCTTTTTGCTGTCACCGTCAATCGTGACATTGCATCTTTTACCTTGTTCATCATCGTTAATCCTTCCTGCACTTGCAATTGTTGCAGAACGAGTGAAATTCTTCTTCCAAATGCGTTAGGCGGTTTGTATTTGTTTCAATCGCTGTTTCTCCCGCCGCCACTCGCTCCCCCAGTGCCGCCATCTCCTTGCGCCGCTCCTCAAGCGACTTTGCCAGATTATCTACCGACTTTTGCAGTCCATCTATCGACCCTCGCAATGGAGATACGATAAGCCATGTGATGACCATCGCCAGAAGTCCGATGACGTTGATGAAATCGTTCATATCCATACGTTATACCTCCAATGCCACCGCATTGACTTCCTCTGCCGTCATTGCTGCATTGACCTTCGCCTTTGCATCACGGTATGCGACATGAAGTGCGTTGGAACGGACAGCCACCGCCGATACCACCGCGATAAGGTCTTGTGCCGTTACCAGTACCGAATTGTTGTCGGCGAGAGTCCATAAAATAGAACCGTTCGATGCTTGCAACGCGATGATAGCATTATTGATACGCTCTCTTGCCTTTTCATCGTAGTCGTATAGATGACCGTCAACTTCAATATCCTCGACCTCAAGACGGTCGCGGTCTGCTTTGAGAGAAGCGATTTTTGCCGTTTTGACTTCATCAAGCGTAGGTTTGGGAATACCTACGATGCGATACCCACCTTCAATGACCTCCATGTACGCTCTGTTTTGGTTGCACCATGCCGCCGCCTCGGGCGGATATGTCTCTTTAAATGTTTGTCCGATATTAAATGTCATGTGTTATTACCTCCTTATGTCCCACTACCGACATAACTTGATGAGCCATTTGTGAATGTGATGTCATGGCTGGTATCCATCGTGAATGTGTATCTCCCCTTTTTCGTGTTCGTGCCGTCAAGTTTCACATATGTCATGTAAATCCAATCAGCATCGCTAGAGGTATCTTGAGCCGTCACGGTAACACTTGTATCTGGAGCTAAATACACAGACAGACTACCTATATACGACACTCCGTTTATATTTGTCGTTATGGTGAACTTTTCGCTATAGGTAAAGTCTGTAGCCGTTACAGTGAGAAGGTGCATCTGTACGAGGTGTACGCTTGCATCTTCGCCATAACTGACTTCTACCGTCGCCATGTACATTTCGTTATACACAATGTCAAAAGATGCGTTTGTGTTTTTCTCACCTTCCACGTATATCTTGCCTAAGCTGTCCGTAATAAGCGTTTCACCATTTATCACGACAGAAGCATTAGTCAGAAGTGTTCCATCGGGCATATATATGGTGAGCACTGATGTGGCTTGTAGCGATAATGTGCTTACATACGTTTTACCATTTCTTATGTATACGTATGTCTTGCCGTCATCTTTTTTTGCAACGTACATGATGTATCCTCCTTAGCGACCAGAAGCGTGCCAATATCCTCGAGAACTGTCGGTGATGTCCCACGTAAAACCAGTAAGAGATTCAGTGTACACAAAAGCTGTTTTGTCGCGACTGTTTGATTCATAGTCCACACCAAACGTTAAATATACTTCTGCGGAAAATGCTTTGGGGAACGTAATTGTTCCAGACGTGCCAGAACCAAAAGTACCGCCTTGTTCAAGCCATCCGTCAGAATACTTACGATACCAAGACGAACCATCGTCGCTTCGCCACGTTTCAACAATGAACGAATCAATGTATGCCACGTTATCCGTGTATTCATCCATCTTATTTTCTACTCGCGTAAGACCTGCCGAAACATCTGCGATATCTTGATTGCCAATATTCGACACCGTGCCAAACGCTTTGACAAGATACATCCCTACGATGGATGGTGGTTGTACCGTATCGCTGTTGCCATAAATTGGATTCGACAAAGATGCATCAAACGAAAATATATTCGATAAGTTTGCATACTTGCTACTAGATGCGGAATGTGGCTTATATGACCCTTTTTCCGAATCGAATGCACCTGCCGTATTCTCGAACGCAGCAGTATCATTCCCGCCTGTGCTTTGTGCACTACCTGTAATATTCGGCAACCCTGCCTTGAGGTAACCGCCTACTTCTTCGACACCGTTCGCACCCTGTACGTGGCACTTTAAGCTAGGTACGCGGAATGTCGTAGACCCGTCACCGTCCGAATAAAAGGCTACATTGCCTTCGTTCGCCGTGGCTTTCTCTTGCCATTCTGCTTCTGTGATGAGATAGCTACCTTGTGTTTGCACCCATGCCCACAAGTCAGCATATGCCGTTCGGCTGAATGTACCGCCGAAGAGAGGCAGACAGCCTGTCGGGATGTTCGGATTTGTCGTGAACCATTCGTGACCGATGGGAAGACCTGCCACCAGTACATCACCGTTTGCATCAGGCTCGATGCCGTTGACAGTACATACCGCACCTTCGACATATTTTACGCTTGTAACGGGGTAGTGCATCACAGTATTACCATCTTTGTCTTTTGTTGCGATGACTGTCTGACGTTCTATTACTGCCATACATTACACCTCCTATTCTCCGATGATCTGGAGAAACATTTCGCCTTCGGCAAGGTCATCAGGTACCGACGCGCCGCTCCTGACAGCTACGCCCCATTCACCCGCGCCGCTCCCTGTTGCGCGAAGCACCTGCCCGACTGTTCCGCCCGTAGGAAGATGCGTATTACCTGCTCCCGTCGGATGCTTATATACAGTCTTTTCTGTACCGTTGATCTTGATATTTCCGTTCGTGGACGATGCTTCGACCTTCGTTGCACCCTCTGCGATGCCGTTAAGCTTCGTGAGAAGTGCCGTTGTGAAGTCGTTCGTGGAAAGGCCTTTGCCGTCTACCTTATCCACCTTGTTCCCGATCGCCGCATTAAGCTGATCGATAACGCCCTGATTCGTTGTGATAGCCGTTGCGATCTCTTTCAACGTATCAAGCGTAGAAGGCGCAGAATCGACAAGCGCCGCTATCTTTTCGTTGATCATCGTTTCTACCTGAGTAGCAGTCAGACCTCCCGCCACCGCACTTTCAAGGTCGGCGATGATCTCTGCAAGAGCCGTCGCAAGCGTCTTGCCTGTCGCCTGATCCACGATGACGCTTGCCGAGCCTGTTCGTACATCGATCTGTTTAATTACGCCCTCGATCTTTGCCTGAAGAATACCTTTTACGATCGTTGCCATATTATATCATCCTCTCTTATTCATTCGTTGTTACACTGTAATGATCGCCGACATCATACAACGTGCCGTCCACATCAAGGCTCAACACGCTTGTCCCGTCTGCCAACGTTCCATCGCTCAACACGAACGATTCATCCGTCACCCCGTATGTCGGCTCATCATCTCCGCGTACTCGTTCTGATACAGTAATGAACCTCGGTGCATTTCTGATATACGCTTTCGATGCGGTATCTGTTTCATTCCAGTCCGCCTGCACCTGTCCTGTCGCCACACCATCAGCGGCATCCTGTGCCCTTTTTGCGCTTGCCTCAGCCGATTCAGCCGATGCGGCGGATTCATTCGCCTTAGTTGTCGCCGTTGTTGCCGCCGTGCTTGCCGTATCTGCCGCCTTACTTGCCGCAGACGATGCCTGCTGTGCCGTATTGGCACTTGTACTCGCCGAGAGCGAGCTTTTGTACGCGGCTGTTTCCGAAGAAGATGCCTTTGTCGCAGACGATTCGGCAGACGTCTTATATGCTTCCGCTTTCTTCATGTACTCCTCAGCTTTTGCCTCAGCATTGACCGCTACCGCCTTCGCATCTACCGCAGTATTCTTCGCATCTACCGCAGTATTCGCTGCATCAGATGCAGTCTTGGCACTATTGACCGCCGCCGTACTTTGCACTTGTACTGTCGCGGCAAGGTTTTCGACGACCCTGCGCACTACGGCGGGATCGTCTGTGACCTCCAATCTTTTGCCGTCATCGCTCCAGCGAAAGCTAGTCCCCTTTCCGTTCGGCACGATGAGCGAGATGTCGCTGTTATCGACCGATACACTAAGTCGCATCGCACGATTCGTTTCGTCTTTCAACTGTTGGGCAAGGATGGTGTTTTTGTCGATCATGCCTTCCAGTACCTTAAACGGATATTGATCGAACATCGCCACCTCCTGCGTGAACGGTACCTCGCGATAGACTACGAGCCGCCATCCATCATTGAGCGGAAGATACTCCTCGATATTCTCGGGTTCCTCGCCCTCTGCCCATCCCGGGTAAAAGACGATATTTTTTTCTACATCGACATAGTAGTCATTCGTAAGGACGGTCTCTGCCCCTTCGGGAGAGACCGTCATGACCTTGACGTCGGTGTTCTTCGTGATAACGAACGGATAGAAGAATTGTGTTGCTTCTCCGTTCCCTTCGTAGATCACCTTATTTACGCTGTCCTGTATCACGCTTTGTCACCTACTTTATTTTTTTGTCAAATACGATCGCTTTCAGCACTTCGCCAATATCGTTGTCGAAATCGTTGTCCGCATATCGGATAAACGTCCAGATGCCATCCGTTATCGTATCGCTCCAGCCTGTGAACGAATTAGATGCCCTTGTCACTTCTCTGCCGACATCGATCCAATCCTTTTTCTTGGACATGATCGCCTGCGATGCACGTTGTGCGCGATCGACCACATCGTATGCCGAGGTCATTTTTGCACCGTATACGCGCTCGCCCATGAACACACCAACCGTTACCTTGAAAAACTCTCTTGCGATTGGGATCATGCCGAACACCTGCTCGCCGAACGACTGCGCCATATGTGCAGGATCGAATACTTTTTTGATACGCTCCGACATATCTTCCTCATCGTCTCCCCACAGCGCACGAAGCACTTCTTCCATCGCCTTCGTAAGAATGAGCCAATACAGCACGCTTCGCGCAAATTTCATCCATTCTCCCGCGTTGACTGCCCTGCCGTAACGGAAGGCAAGCGCATTGAATACGGTGTTCATATACGAATAGAACATTGTGAGCTGTTTTGCGACTTCATGACTTCGCTGAACAGGCGCAAGGTCCTTGACATCACCGCTGCCGAATACGCGTCTGACCGCCGCATCGCCTGCCGCTACTGCTCTCCGCTCGATATTCTCCGCCGAGAGACCTTTTCCCACGCCTTCCCGATACACTCTTTCGTACTCGCTTTTCCAAAGCGGCGCAGCAAACATAAGATCGGTATATGCCATCAACGTAAAAGCATGCTCCTCCGCCCATTCGATTTTTTCTTTCGCTCCTCTGATCACCTTGCCTGCGAGATTCGGGAGCTTGCTTTCTCCTTCTCGTATCTCTCTCAGCTTCTCGCGCACATCTCGATCCATCGTCTCTGCTCGATGAGCAAGAAATTCCGATTTTTCCAGACAGAACTGATATTCCTTAACAGGATCGGACGCAAAATTCCTCAGAGCGGCAAACGTTCTGCCTGCGCCGATATACTCGGTCACAGGCGCAATGTTCACCAGATTCAGCGCTGCAACAGTGACGCGCCAGCCCATGACAGCCATCGTCGCGTTTCTGCGAAGGAACGCCGCAACCTTGGTGATCTTATCCTTCTTCTCGTCCATCACCCAATTATCTTTCACCCACTTGTCCAGACTTCTGTGTGTCGATGTGCCGTACGCTTCTTCGATAGCCACTCTGACTTCCTGCGCATTGATGAGCTTGTAGACATCTCGGATCGCCTCACGATAACAGATGTTGTGGATCACATCGTCAAGTGCCTTTGGGAGAGGATCAAGCACCGTATAGATCGGTCGCTCGATCGTCTGCCGACTGCGCTGTTTTGTGAATCCTCGGCGCGTACCAAGCACGGCATTGCCGCTCATCTGCATTTTGGCGACATCGTCTTTCTCTAGGTCCTGCTGCCGTCCGCTTTTGGTCGGATCATACATGATTGGATAATAGCCGCCCGCAAGATGGTAGACAGTGCCGTCCTTGCCGACGATATCAAACGGCACTGCCTGCTGTTTCTCAATTCCTACGCCTGTCATGCGCTCCTCAATAGCGACCGTATCGCCCCAGAACGATTCAAGCAGAGTCCACACGCCTGTGACCGTCTGCCAATCCTCCGCAGTAAGATTGCCCAACACTTCTTCAATGTCTTTCTCTGTGAGATTGACAAACGCATCTTTATTTTGCTCGTCAGGTTTCTTGAATCCGTCCAAGACACGCTTACGGTTAAGCTCCGTCCCCCAGTTAAGAGCCAGCACGATAACCTGTTCCTTCGTCAGCACCGAGGTACCGAGCTTATACCGTTCTTCTTTGCGATGCTCTCTGTATTTACCGAACAGCTCATGCACAGCCTTTGCCGCCTGCGCCTGCATGCGCATCTCCTTATTCGCCGCCCGATCGATCGGATCATACAGGAACATCATCGATACGCCTTCCTTGCCGCCGTCGTTCCAACGGAATATCGTCTCAGGCTTGATAAGTTCTCCAACCGCCGCATCGCGTGCTGCAGTTATCTTTTCAAGTGTAGTCGGCAGTGTCATGCCCGTCGGATCATCGTTTGCTTTTGCCTTTACGTTCTTACGGACACCATCTGCGATACGTTGTACGGCATCTTCAAACGATACCGCCTTGCCGTCCTCATCGATGACCGTAAAGAGCCTGTTCGCATTTTGTCCGATGGTGTATACGCTCGTCAGAATGTCGAACAATCCGTCAAACTCATCCTTCGTCAATGCACCATAGCCGAGAGCCTTAACAGGGTTCTTCCTGCCTTCAATATTGACCTGCGTTTTGTAGACATCATTGCCGCCTGCCGCATCCTTGATAAACTGCGGGATATCGACCTCGCCGTCCTCGTCAAGGAAGTGTGCTTCATATTCTTTGGCATACCGCTTGAACATCGCATCGACGCTCTCGCTCCCCTGCCACTCCTGTGGCATGATGGCATCTCGGCGATTGACACCGAACACGTAGAGAAGATGGTTATAAAAATAGCGTTCATCAGCCGCCAATTTGACATTGCCTTTGGCGATACTGTTTGAACGCTTTTTCAATTTGTTCACTTTTTTATCTACATCTGCTTTCAGTTTTGCAGATTCGTCGGCGAAGTAGCTGAACATGACCTGCTCCCGCTTCGCTTGTTTCGCTTCTTGCCACTTACCCTTTGCCATCAGACGTGCGACCTCGACACCTTTCATGCGTTCCTTATGCCGCCATGAGTAAGTAGCTGTCGCCTGTCTGATCGGCATATACATCAGATTCATGAACGCAGCACGTTTGTACATATCCATCTGCCCTTCGACCGCATCACGTACCAGTCGGATACCTTCTTTTGACGATGTAATAAAGTCCCTAAGCTGTTTGACAGTATCAAGGATCTTCGCCTTGTCCTGCTCTGCCTTTTCCTTCGCCTTGCCTACCGCTTTCTCGACAGCTTCTTCCTTATCCTGTTTCGCTTCGACTTTCGCCGCCTGCTTCTGCATTTGATTGATGAGCTTCATCTCGGCTTCACGCCATCGGTAGGTGTACTTGAGATCGGCAATTCGTTGTTTGAGCGACTTGACCTCTTTGCCTTCATCCTTCGGCTGTTCTTCTTCGCCGCGAAGAGATTTTTCGATCTCATCCAGAGCCTTGTCTACGCTCTTGTCAAGACGTCTTTCCTCTTTCTCTTTACGTTCCAGCGCTTCATATTCAAGCGTGAGGATCATCGCCTTATATTTTGAGGATGATAGAGCCTTTTCCGCTTCTGCGTTTACAGTCGCTTCAACATCAGTATACGAATCCATATCTTCTACGGCTTGTGCCAGCTCTTTTTCAACCGCTTTTTCAAGACCGCCGCCGTGCATTTCAAGCTCTGCTTTATAGCTTTCTTCGGTATATCCAAGCGTAGGCAGGATATCCATACTTCCGGACAATCGTACACACTCTTCTGCACGGAAAATATCCTGTTCTTTTAACCGCTCCTCAATATCCTCGCGCATCGCCTTGATGATCTCCTGTCTGCCCGCTTCCATTTCGTCAGACACATCTTGCATCGCGATCTTTAACACCTTTTCTTTTGCTTCTTCCTTCGCTTCGCGTACCCATCGTTCGTACATCGCCTGCGTCGTATCGTCGAGTATCTGCATACCCTTTTTCTTCGTAATAGATTCGATGCCCTGTACCTTTGCTTCGGCTTCTATCTCCTGCTCGCTTGCGAGCATACGTGCCATAACCGCCCGTACTTCCGCAGACGGTTTCCCGCCGAGCTGTACGAAATCGGCATAGATGTCGCACAGCCACTTTTTAAACGTGCGGAATACTGCTCTAAGACCGCGTACAGGTGCTTCGCCTGTGCGTAAGTACGCTTCGAATCCTCGAGCAAACTTCTCATGCTGTTCCCTTGTGAATCCTTGACTATCCTTATACCCAAGCCATTCTTTGACCGTCTGCCAATCTCTGACGAGCTGTGCAGGCGCACCATCCATCTCGGCAAGCATCTTAAGATCGGCAAGTGCTACATGCCCAAGCTCATGTACGAAGGTCGATTTGTCTGCCGATTCAAACAAGCTCACAACACGAGACATACCGCTGATGCGCGTCTGACCGCGGACGGATTGATTGTACCGCTCGATAACAGAGATAGCCTTATCGTCGAATACAACAAAGCATCTTCCGTCAAGATAACCTTCGTAGGTGATTCCTTTGACACCATATTCGTTGAGCTTACGCGATGCTTCTTCAAGAGAACCATATTCTTTTACCAACTTGGAGTAGATGGCATGTCCCGTATCGTTGGCGTTGAAGATGTTATACTTATACTCCTTCTCGTAAATCGAATCTGCAATTTCGTCCAACTCTTTGCCTAGATCACTACCTTTTCGCACATGCCTATGTGTGGAAAAATCAACCCAATCACCAAAAAGAGAACCTTTTACATATTTGTATGTCTTACCTTTATAGTCGACAAACTTGCCTGTTGTTGTGCGCTTGCCAATCTCTTTTAAGGCATTTATAACTTTTGGAGGTTGCTCTTTAAGTGGTTTCTGTTCGTCAAGCAGAACATCATTTTCGGGGATATCGACCTCATACAATTCCCCCGGGGTCTTTGCTTCGTTTTCTGTTTTTTCAATACCCTTCGAAGCAAAGTTTTCCTCCAGATAATCAGCCGCCTCATCAAGTCGTACATCGTTCCATTTGGACGCAGCTTGTTTTAGGCTGAGTATGGTCGCGGCGACGTTGCCATTTTCGTTGCTCAGGTAATTCAATGCTCTTTCCAAAACATCAGACGCTCTGTTTCCTTCGGCATCTCGCCATTCGCCCCGCACTGCTTTGTACCCAAGATAAATACTTTCTTTTACTTCCCCTGCTAATCTGCGGCGGTATTCTTCTGATACCTTCTTGTCCTGTGCGAAGTACAGCCCCCATCCATGCGCCTGTGCTCCTTCGCCTGTGCCGATCGCGCCCAAGTCGAAGGTATCAAAGGTATGCGGCGTGCCGTGATACGCGGTCTGATAATATGTAGGCATTCCCTTTTTTCGCTTGCGTAAATCGTTTTCATTTGGTATATTAGTAGTAGATAAACTACTGATTTTGTTGAGGACGTAGGGCGGTTTGAGCCTTGCCTCCCTTAACCAATCAGTAGTTTTTTTCTTGTTTATATACCGAATTTTATTGGTATTAAGGAAATTGTCTATAAACCATTTGTAATCTGTTTGTTTAACTGCATTGGCTGTGCCGTAAGCACTGTCTTTCCCATAGGATGATAAAATAAAGTTTGCGTTATTGCCTGTGCTGTCTCTTTTTTCTAATAAAAAAGTCACAATACTGACATCGTTTTTGTCGCCCAAATCCAACGCTACTAAAATATTCCCGTTAGATTCAGCAACAAATAGAGGATCAGTAAGAGCCCTCGGGATTTTTTTTAGCTCTTCCTTTCCTATACTGTCTTTGTGTTTCACAAGAATATGCTCAAAAGTTTTATTCTTTATTTTTATCGGTAAGTGTGCAACGCCTGCTATTTCCAAAGCTAACGGAGTATGCATCACATAGCTTTCTCCACGCTTCGGAAGTTTTGTCCAAGTATCTACCGTTTTTGCAAAATCAGCTTCATCTTTCTTCAATTTTGCTTCAGCAATATCTTGTCCATACGCGCCTTCTTCCACTTCCGTCGCATCTGCCACGATAGAGGTACGTTCACGCATATAATCCTCGGCTGTATACGGTTTGCCTGTTATCTTGCTGATATTGTCTGCCATACGGTCTGCATATCTGGCGAACAGGATGGCATTCATTCTGCCTGCCTTCTGTACATCTGCATTGCCGCGTTCAAACTGCTTGCGTGCCGCTTGATATACCTTGTAGCCGCTCGGTGTAAGACCGCGCACTACTGCCATCTCGCTCGCTGTGAGGTTTTCTACCTTGCCTTTGATATCATTGAGAATATCAAGATTCGCAAAGTCCTGATCGAGTGCATCGAAGTCCTCCTGCATCTCGTCTGTTGCTTCAAAGGTATATTCGGGCATCTGGTAGCGTTCGCCGCCGCCCTTGTATATCTCGCGTGCCATCTCCCACAGCTCGGCTTTGTTCGGCTTACGTTTATGCTGTTTATAAAAGTCGCTATACCACTCGTCATTATCGCTCATGCGTTTTGCAGGATGGCCTATCTCGTCAGAGTAGTACATATGTATGCCTCTGCTCATGCCTTCTTCCAGTTTCTTCACGATATTGCCGAGGCGCGCATTGATAGCTGTTTCTGTATCGTGCTTCATCTGTTTCCATGCCTGCATCGGATTGGACGGATTCGACAGGATGATAGCCGCGCCCATGTCCTGCTCTATGCCTGCTTCGGGGAAATTTGCCGTGATAATACCGTCTATCAGCTCTGCCTGCTTTTCTTCCTGCTCGATGCTGATGCTTTTTGCCATCTCCTCAGCAACAGCCATATAGTATTTCTTACGTGCCGCGCTGTGTCCCTTTTCATCAAAAGAGATGTACCGATCGAACTTATCATTGTTCATTACCGTCTGCGCGTAGATTTCCGTAGGCACGATGAGATCAGCCTTATTTTCGATGATGGCGTTGACTTCTTCTTGCTCAAGTCCCATTTCCTCAACAAGCTGATTGAACACTACCGCGCCTTCTTCGTCCTGCAGGGCAAGTTCCGTGTCGACGCGTACTTCCTTAAACTCCGTGTTCTCAACTGCACCTTTGACAGCCGCTTGATAGATCTCTGGATTTTTCTTGAACAACTTCGATTCTGCCATATTCGCCTGCAGATTCTTTATCATGGCAAGACCGTTCGCACGCTTCATCTCTGCAAAGAAGATATCATTTTGCTCTTTCTGCAGACGGGCAAAGTCGCTCACGCTTTTGAAATTCGACACCGTACCACCGATAACGCCAAGACCGATGATACCGGGAAGAGCTTCTGCCGACGCTTCCAGCGCACCTTTGGCAAACTCTGTACCTGTATACTTACGGTATGCCGCCTGTGGTGCATACGTTACGATGGCATTATGTACCGCCTTATCGCTTGCATCCTGCACCGCTTCTTCTGCCGCTTCGGTCGCTCCTGCTTTTGCCGCCTGCAATACGCGCTCTCTGATGAATTGGGACATACCTGCTTTCAACATTGCTTGATCGCCCGATGCCTTTGCCACGATTTCCATGATATCACGCTTGTAATTTGCACCGAGGAGATTCATGATCTGACCGTAATTCCAGAACTCCACGCCTGTTTCCATACCTGCCGCGATCGCCGCGAACGCACGTGCTTCATTCGGCGTCAAAAGGGTTTTGCCGTCTTTTGACTTCATCTCGCTGTACTCGGCATAATGTCTGCCTGCGCTGTTCATGAACATATCCTCTGCCATACCGTATCTGAATCCGATACCTGCCGTTGTGATAGCCGCACCCATAGCAGGAGCAGCAAGTGTACCACCCGACATGACTGATACACCTACCCCTGTCGCAAGAGCCGTAGCCGCAAGGTTTGATCCTCTCTGTATCCCCTTGTTCATGTGGTAGAGATTAGCACCCGTACCGCCCGCGATTGCTACCCAAGGATCGTCAAGGAGATTCGGCATAGACTTCTGCTCGGGGATAGACTTCTTGATAGATGCGATCTCTTTTTTCATCTCATCTGTCAGCTCACCGCCTGCAAAACCAAACACGCCAAGCTCACCGATGCGGTAATTCGCCTTGTCCATCGCATACCCAAGGCTAAACGCCTCTGTTGCCGACTTTGCTTTCGTCAAGTCCTCGATATTGTGCATGGCGATAGCAACATCGGTATCGCTCATATTCGGATTCTCAACGACTTCTTTCAGCCCGGGGAACTTCGCATACACAGCATCCATATCGTCCCAATCGTTGATACCCTCGGGCGCAAGTGCCATACGCTTCTTCGTATACTCCTGCACACTTCTGCCCTTCGCCATGTTCTCGTCACTGTACAACAGTGCATTGACAGGGATACCTGTTTCAATACTGATGACCTGTGCCTCACGCTTCTTTTCTTCATCCGTCGCCAAATATTTTCTATACGCATTACTGCCTTTCAGATAAGCGGCTGTATCCGATGCAGTTTCAACGATCGTAGACACCGCGCCTGTAAATGGTGCCACAGCACTTACAACATTCTCCGATACATCCGCACTTACCACACCTGTCATCGCACCGCCCGCCAAGTCAAGCATAGACAGATTGTCTGTGCTGTACTCATACTTCGGTTTCACAGGAGCAGGAGAGGATTGCTGTGCCTTGCGAATGCGTTCTGCACGCTGTTCGTCAACGAGCTTCAATCGCCGTTGCCACCGCTCAATATCGTTTGCCATTTACTCGTCCTCCTCGCCGTATCTGTCTGCCTGTTTGTAGAAGTCATCTTCATCCATTATCGCTGTTCTGCCATTCGGGTAAGTTACCGTAACAGTGCCGTCGCCGTTTTCTCTCGCGTTCGATATGCCCATCGCACGCATCGCCGCATTGCTGAGTCCCATCTGCTCATAATCAGCAAGATCGGAATTGCTTGCCCACCAACTATTCTGCGGTTTAACTGCCGCCTTGGTAAGTGCATCATATATCTGACTATAGCTCGGTGTTCCTCCGTTTTTCTCAACATAGTCCTGTATGAAATCCTGTGCCGCAGCCTTCGCACCGAGCCATAGACCGTTGTTATTGCCGTAATCACGCTGGAAATCTGCCTTCAGAGAGACCCAATCATATGTATCTTTCTGCATCTTGCGGTAATATCCCACGAGAGACCGTCTGTCGGCAGGAGATACCCCTTCCGCATCCAGTGCATCGGTAAGCATATCTTCACTAAGAAATCTCCCCATATCAATAGCATCTTTGAGCATTGCCATACCGTCCCTCGACACTTTGCCATAGCCGCCACTACCGCCACTGCCGCCCGTACCGCCCGATCCGCCGATATATCCTGCCATTCTTCTTTTTACTTGGCGATATACTTCAGGATCGTCGGCGTATCTTCTCGCAACCGCTTCAAACTGCCCCCGATCGGTAACACCCGACTGATGCAACTCCCACATCGCATCATCTGCGCTATCTACGCGCTGTCGGATACGCTCGTTCTCAATAGCTTTTTTTTGATTGCAGATGGCGATTACCCCGTTTCTTTGCTCCTGTTTTTCTTTGGCGGTAAGCGGTATCTTTTTTTTCGTTACACCGAGCGTACCATATCCGATTATCTTGCCTGCAAACGTGCTCATAGGCACAGAGCCGACACCCTTTGACGAGCCCGCCTGCGTGATATTGCCGTTTTCATCTACCATACCTACGTGCGTAACGTTTTTGTATGCCGTCTTATTTTTCGGATCGGTATTTACGATAAATACAAGGTCGCCTGCTTGTGGCTTGTACGAGCCATCGTTTGCACGGAATCTGCCGTTTTCTTCCGCCCACTTGCACTGTGCATCTGCTACTCGTGGTATCTCTACGCCCATATGATGAGCAAGCTGTTGCGTATATGCAGAACAGTCGATACCGTTTTCGTCGTTGCCGCCCCATTTGTACCGAACGCCCTGCATGCTGTCTTTGTATTCTTTTGCTTTGTAATAATTGCCGCCTTCTTCAATCTCTATCGTGTCATGGTTGGCAAGGATAGCATCGATCTTCGTTATATCATAATTCGCTTCTTTGGCGATCTGTTCTTCCGCAGTCAACATTGCTTCATCCTTATCCGATTCCACAAGTCCTTTGCGCCATCGATTTAGCGTGCTTGGTGGTACTCTATCACCGAAAACGTTTATCAAACTTCTTACCGCATCGTTATCGCCGTTTGAGTAAGCCGTTTCGACCACCGACGCTACCACTTTCGCTTCTGTTTCATCAAACTTCGACTTACACCACTCTGCGCCGTATTCGTTCTCGCAATTCGCACGAATATCCGTATAGATCGCATCAAGCTGTTCTTTGACCGCAGACGGGTCTTTGTAGTAGTGCTGTGCGTTCTCCATCTTGAAATTGATCGAATTAGTAAGATTGACATCACGATATGCCTTTTTCTGTTCAAGACTGTAATTGCGGACCGTATTGAAGTTTCGCTGTGAATCTTTGTCTGCCAGATTCGCAAACGCAATATGCGCTTTTTCATACTTCGGCAGCATCGGAAGAATGTCTGCTCTGATCTTTTGCTCTTCTTCCTCAAACGTCTTGCCGATACCGCGCGCATTGGCAAGCTTCTTGTGCATCAGTCCGTTCTCTTCGTTATACAGAAGGTCGCTGATACGCCTATCGTATTCATTTTTAGCCGCAGTAACGTCCGCTACCATATCTTCTTCACGCTCTTTCTCCACGAGCGAAAGAACCGTACCGAATCCTCTTGCCATCGCATCGTAGCCGCTTCCGTCACCATAAGCAATGGCAGGCCCTGTCGATTGTCTTGCTGGCGTACTGCCGACCTTAAGCCCCACGTTGGACTGGTATCCTATTGCTTTCATCTACTCACCACCCGCTATAATTCGGCAAGCCGTACGCGCCCCAGCCGTACTTCTGCTTTTTGGGAGCTTTGAAATCGTACGTATCCGCCCAATCTCCACTTACCGTTCCGCTTGTCGCCACTTCTTTCGCTGTATCTGCCGTCTTGCCTGCATCGTACGCACCGTAGATAGAAGATGCCGCACCCAAGATAGACCCGATCTGTTTCTGTCTGGACGCACGCTTGGCGTTTGCCGCCGCACTGTATGAATTAAGAGCCGACTGCATATAATTCGTTTCCTGCGCCCGCGACGCTTCGTTATCGTATCGCTGATTCTGCAGGAGATTCATGCTGTCTTTCTTCCATGCTTCTTCTGACGAGGACATGATATCAAGACCGCTTCCCGTCATCGTCATACCGCTTGCCCCTGCGCCTGCCGCGATCTGACCGTGAGCCAGTCTGCGCTTATCGTCAAGCATCATCTGATCCTGTGCATACTTGTCGGCGATACGCTCCTGCTGCCTACGCTCCGCTTCTGCGTTCATCTCGGCATTGCGTGCCTGCGCCTTATACATTGCCTCCTGTGCATCTCCTTCGGCTTTTGCCCCCATAAAATTAGAATACCCTTGGAGTGCCGCCAGACCTATTGTCAAACTGCACATCACTTCTCACCTCCGATCGTGAACATCATAAACTTATCGCCCTTCTCGTTGATGGGACGCGGCTCATGAAACACTGCCCCCATTCGTTTCAGCCATGCAACGGCTTTCTTGTTTTTCACACTTACGAAGTTAAACAGCATCCCGTATTCCGCCGTCCACTCTTTCAATACTCTGCGCGATTCTCTCACAAACGACTTCTTGCACTCGTCAATACCATCCGTTCCAAGACACCAGATGATGCGGCCGCCCGCATACTCTTCTTTCGACACGCCGAAGATACAGACGGGCTTCTCTCTGTGCCCGAAAAACATTGTGATCTCCGAGCCGTCCATACCGTCTTTGATCGCCTGCTCTCTGTCTGTGTACCCGATCGCCTCAAGCTCAAACACATCCATCTTACGCATGTTCCGCGCAATATCTTTCACCATCTCATCGGCTCTTTCGTCTTCACAAAATACTACCCTAGCCACCAAACTGCACCTTCCTTACGATACTGCACAGCGAAAACGGGAACGGCTCATCATGCTCAATAAGTATCCGCCCGCTGTTGTTGAAATTCACAGGCACCGTACAATGTTTGTCCCCTGTATATAAAGGATATGCGCCCGTTTCCATCAGCTCGTCATAAAAGATCATATCGAGCGCATCGATGCGCTGTCCCAAACGACCGCCAAGCGACCGCTCCAGACGGAGGATCGCTTCTTTCACGTCCTTCTTGCGCCCCTGCATCGTGCCGTCCTTTGCTCCGACCTCCACATTCGGCATCTCTACCGTCATGCTGATGGGAAGTCCGACTACGATATGGTGGGCAGGCATCACAAGCGACACCGTACCGTCTGATGCTACCTGTGCATCAGGCTGTCTGCGACCGTCTGCCATGATCTGCACCGTCATGCCGACCAAATGACCAGCCTGTACGATCGTCACAGCATCTTCATATCGGTATCTCACCGAACTGTCTGTACACGTATGTTCCATCACATCTTCGCTCACGCAATGCTTTGCCATACGCTCGATATATGTCACCGCTTCGCCGTCGATCTCGCGCTGTACCGCGACATACAGTGTATCTTCTTCCTGCCCGGGGATAGAGCATACCGATATTGCCTTGCCTTTGCCTAAGACGCTGTGCGCCCACGCGTACACGTTCTGTTCCCGAATATACGTGATCTCCACCAGTACGCCGTCACTTCTCACGAAATGCACGATGCTGTACGGCTCCTGACAGTACGCGCTGTCCACAAGGTCATATCCGTTTACGAGATGCTTTGCAAGCTGTGTGAGATCGTCGCCTGCATAATTATCCGATTCGTATGAATATCCCATATCTCGGACCGTACCGCCCCTTCGCTGTACGTAGATCACACGAGAGCCGATAAACAGCGGCTCGCACTCATTCGATCCACGCGTCGTCTGCATCTTCGGATTGATATTCGCAGGTGTCACTACCTCACCGCCGCTGATGACCCACTCATTGCCGTTCGTCAACACAGCCAAGTCCTGCCCCGGCACAAGATGATTGATCTTATACATCTTGCGCGAAATAAGGCTTGCCATGATCGCGCTGTCATCGGTAACAGTGCCGTTTACCTTTTCTACCGAGAAATTATAATAATCCCCGCTTCTGCTCATCCAGATAGAATGTGGATAATACTTGTTTCCTGCAAAGCACAGTCTATCTTGAAAGAACGCCGAACATGTCGGATACCCGTACGCCTCAGACCACACCGAGAAAGCAAAATCTGCGCTCGCTTCTGTCGAACCGAATCTGTCAACGACGGTCGCCGTTACCTCTTTGGCTGAGGTATATCCTGTGATCTTCGCCGTACCCGTATGCGTATAACCATAAGCAGACAGATCACACTCACACGTACCGCCCATGCAGGTTATTTTCAGCTTGATATACGTATGCTTATCAAACGTGCCGCTCTCTGCCACGTTAAGATCACCCGTGCCGTCAGCATATTTGCCGACATACTTGCGGTATTCCTTCCATGTCGCACCATCATCAGACTGCAAGATCGTGATCGTGCCGCCCCACTTCCCATGTGAAAGGATCTTCCAACCCTGTCCGCAGAGGAGCTCCGTGCTTTCGCTCGTTACATCTTTCGCTACTGTCAACGAAACTGTCTGTGTAGCAAGCTCCTGACTTATTTGTACGTGCGCTCCCACCATCGCAGATGTAAACGTATCCTTTGACGCTGTTATCGTGATACTGCCATTCAGTGCGCTCGGGGCGACCGTTGCTGTTGTCCCGTCGAGTGCAAGACCATTGGCAATATCAAAATACGGATGCGAACAGTCAAACTCTTTGATAGTCCACTCCGTATCACTGTTTCGGCGAAGCTCCTGCACAGGATGCGTACCCGAACAGATATACATCACATCCGCGCTCTGATTGAAGCGCAGATAAGGCAAGTCCGATTCCGAAAACGGCGATGCGATCTCTACGCCAAGATACACACCGTCCCGCCATACCCTGATGTACTTCTCTCCGACTTCAAGCATATAGCTGCTGTTGGCACTCTCGGGAAACTCTACCAGAATACAATTTTTACTCTTTGCTCTGCCGACATATTCCGTTCCCTGTCGCTTCTCGATACCGCCGTACGGCTTGACCACTACATTTTCCGCATTGAGTAATGCCGACTGGTACTTGTCAATGTCGGTACGTGATGCTACCTCGCTCGATATCTCCCCGCCCGCAAAAGACGGTTGAAGAATGTATATTGCACTCATCTCGTCACATCCTCACCGTCAAATAATCATCGGGAAAGTGCGGCATCGTTTCTTTCTCGTTCGCGCTTGCCAGCTTCGCATTGGCGATCATCTCGCGGAACAGCTGGTACTGCGTATTGGCGATGCTCTCCGATCCCGTCAAACTCTGCGCAATATTGTAGGCGATGATACGGCTGAGTGCTTCAACAAAGTCCACACTGAACGTATCCACATCGACTACATCATGTGTATATTCAAGATATGCGTCCTCGACATTGCAGGCAACAGCGACCACGCCATTGTCTAAAACGAATACCTCATATTTTTCTTTCTCATATTCCTTGACGCTCGCGCCCTCCTCATTATAGATGCGGCGCACTGCAAGACATTCGCTCGGATACGCATATGCATGTTCGTATCCGGGTATTTTTTTATCCACCTTTGCCAGACGAACGATACGCTTTGCAAAACCCCATACATAATTTCGCAGTAAGAGTTGGCGCAGATGATCGTAATACAGCTTACACATACGCGCTTCCTCGCTCTTATCTTCCAAGCTAAATATTCTGGTTTTCGCAATATAGCCGAGTGCCATATTGCATATCTCGATATTGGTTACGGCATTCACAGCCATATTGAATCCCCCTTAAAAAAATAAGGCAGGTGTTACCCTGCCCTATTGATTTTCCTTCACGAGCCGTTCAAGCTCCTCCCGCGTCGCATCGGTAGCATACTCTACCCCCTGCTGATACAAGATCGCCCTCAGCTCGTTCATCGACATATGTTCTACCTTATGACCTGCGTTGTAGATATCCCTCAGATTCATTTCACATCAACATCATACGCAAGATATGCGCTGACCTTGCCCGTGCAGCTTCCTGCCGCGATATCTACCTGCAAATATTTCTTCATACCGATCGGCACGCGTGCTTTTACAGGCGCGTCCGCCGCAAGAGGATACTCGCCGAGTACCACCGCGCCGCTCATCGCTACTTCATCAGAAGTATTGAGAGTGACCGTACCGCCCGTACCTGCCGCCACACTGACAAACAGATACATTTCTTTTACTGCGTCACCGCCGCCGACGAACACAACATTCGATTCGGTGCCGATATCTTCATTCGCAATGAATGTATTTTCCGCATCTCTGATCATCGCTATTCCCTCCTTAAATCTTCGCTTCGTCCGTACGCATGCAATCCATGCGGAACACAGGGATACCGCTAAGGCGAATACCCGAGATACCGCCTTCGAAATCAGCACGCGTTACATGTACGTTATTTTTGTTCAAAAGGAACACTTCGAGGAAGTCATAGACCGCATCAGGCACATACCATGCAAAATCAGTACCCGGCTGAGAAAGATTGCGGATGCGGTTTTTCGCATAGATGAATTTGTTCACAAGTGCTTTTGCATTCGCATCCGTAATGCCCTGAAGCGCAGTGCAGTCGATGTTGCGTACTGCCGCGTTCTGACGAATATCACGTACCGTAAGACCTGCGTTGTAGCTAAACAGCGTCTGTACCGCACGATACGGATTGCCGTTCTTATCGTAAACATCGCCTTCGCCGAGGTCCTGCATCTTCATACCGCACTGCGTACCTTTCGGATAGATACCTGCCGTCGCATGTTCACCGAAACCGATAAGGTAAGCAGAGCCGTTCACCGCAGACGCAGAACCCATGCCCGCGTCGATGACCTGATAGCCCGCCGTGCCTTTGTCGCCTGTGAACGTATTGTAGCGCACTGCAATACCGTTGAATTTGTCAGGATCCTTCTCTACATCACCATAGATAAGCGTAGATGCGATCTCTTGTGCATAACCTTCGATATGTGCCGCATCCTCGCTTCTGCGGAATGCTTCGGGATTCGTCTGAAGCGCAAGCAATTTCACGTCAACACAAGAACGAGATTCGTACATCATGCACGTATCGGCGATCTGTTTCGTGGTCGATTTGCTCACCTCAACACCTTGGTTGATCACACGAATGCTCGGCGCAGGAAGCGACGTACGCTGTGTCGTCTGAATACCAGTTGGAAGGTTACCTTCCATCCATTTGATGCGTTTCATGATCTCATTCTGCTGTGCGCAGTTTTCCATGATGAACGCAAGCGATCCGTCCGGATCAAGTCTTTTGCGGTAATCCATCATCGTTACCGCAAGGTTACCTACTGTAGCCATTTCTGTTCACTCCTTTTATTTATATTTGCTGAAGTCCGTCTTGTCATACATCGTAGACGAACCGCCCGCCGTACCGTTATCCAATCTGGTGCCGTTCTCCTCACCGACCATATCGGCAAGCCTTGCCATCAGATTAAGGAACACAGGATGATTGCCCGCCCCTGTATCGATCGCCATCTGCGTAAAGCCCGGGTGAAGCTTTTCTGCCCATTCCTTCGCAATGCCGATCTTTTGGAGCTTCGCATCATAGTCCTTGCCCGCTTCTTCGCGGAACGTATTTGCCCAGCCTTTTTCACGCTCGATCTGTGCAGCGATGACACTGTCTGCCGCGTCTTGCTGAAGCTTAAGCCCGTATGCGGCAAGCTTATTCGCCTGTTCATTGCCGATGCCCGCCTCCTTGCACACAGCGATGAAACCGTCGCTTGCCTCTTGGCTCATCTCAAGGCCGAGAGAAGCGCACGTTTCACTGAAATCGTATGTATCGGCGGGTGGATTTGCACCACCAAAGATATTGTCTGCCGCAGGTGGTGTCGGCTCTGCGGGCGGGTCTGTCGGTGTATTTGTCGGTTGATTGGTAGGCTCTGCCGGTGTCGGGTCCGCAGGCGTATTTAAAGTATCACTCATATTCATTCTCCTTCATTGATTCGATCAGTTTCTTTTTCATCTCATAGCTGTCAGCGATCAGCTTCGCATATTCGGCTTCTGCTTGTTGTTTCAGCTTCAAACCGTCCATGCCAAGCCCTTTGATGTCGGACAAAATATTGATGCCGACGCTTCGTCTGCCCTCGCTGTACGCATTGATAAGCGCATCTGAATTGAAAGCACTTCCGAAAATGTCTGTTCGGTCGAAAAGCCGCATCAAGAACCATCGCCCCTCCTTGCTGTTAAGCAAAAAAAGAAGTGCGTTTCTATCCATCTCCCTTTTATCGACTTCGACCAATTCCAACAGTCTTTTCAGGGTCGGATCAGTAATACAATCCATCAGCTAAGCCCCGGCAAGCCGAGCATCTGTGCCATCACATCATTACTACCGCCTACCGCCTCGCGGAAATTCTTTGCCGCCTGCGCCGTCTGATTGAGGGCGGGAGCTGTTTCCCTCATCATTTCCTGCTGTGCCGCCGCCTGCTGTGCCTGTGCGCGTGCTTCCTGCCGCTTCGCCACTTCCTCATCACTTCTGAGGATAGCCGCAGGCGAGCCGAGTGCAGACGCGTACTTGTCGAGAGCTTCCAGCGCATCGATCTTGTCCGCCACTTCGGGAAACATCTGCGCGATGGTACCCGTGAAAGCAAATAACTGTTCGATCGCAGTCAGCCCACTCATCTTCTGCGCCTGTGCCAAAGGTGAGATATATTCTATCTTCACTTCCTCACTTGCAAGCTGTGCCATCATCTCTTCGGGGAACGGCGGGAACATGTTTGCACGCTCCAAAATGTTGTACACTCTCTCCAAGATGACTGACAAGAACTCAAACTCAAGCCGTTCTACCACAGGCCCGAGCTGTTGCAATTTCTCTTGTGAACGCTCCATGACCTCGCGTGCCGTCATCTGTCCTTTCTCCAAGGAAGATATCGTCAGGAATAGATCGGCATTGTATGCGCGCTTGATAGCTTCTTTCGTCGCCTCGATCTTCGTCTGCACGCTCGCAATATCCAATTTCACATCGAAGATCGGCTTGATACCACCGTTCATATTCGTCGCATTCGCCGCACCCGGAATGATATTGATACCGCGCGCCGCTGTTTCGACATCTGCCTGCATCGGCGGGCGGACACCGAGCTGCACCGCAACCAATAGATCTTTTTCAAGCGCCTGCAACATCTTGCTGTCACCAAGTGCGAACCATCCCGCACCTTTTGCGTACGGCTCAAGTCCCGTCACAAGGTACCTTGCCACCGCAATAGGCATTTCGTAAGAACCGCCGATGTGCAGCCATTCATCATCAGCACTTCCATCCAGCCAATACATGACAACATACGGCATAGTCAACCGAGTAGGATTATGCCTGTCATACTCTCTGTTCGGCTCGATAAGACAGTAAACGAAATGCTGTGAATTGATACCGCCATCACGTTCTAACTCATGCCTCAATTGGTTGGGAAGATTCTCTATGCCGAATTGCTCCGCGATCTGGCTTGTGTACATCTTGTACTTGCGGCAGAACGTATTCGCGATACCGTCCGCCCCCACATCGATGCAATACGTGCCGATCGGATAATGCGTGAACCGCACACCCTTCTTCGCATCAGGAAACACACCGAGCGCGCCGATACCGAACGGAAGCTCCATGTAAACCGACTGTGCTGCGTTATAAAAATTACTGCCCGCCAATACTCTTTCCAAGATCGTGTTGCGCTCGTCAAGCACCATGCTCGCTTCCTTGTTCTCCTTCAATGCAGGATCGGCAAACGTAAGCTTGAACCAATTACGGCTTGGCGGCGTCAGCCCGCTCATAATGCCCGATGCAAAAATATTACAGCACTCCCACGCACAACCTGTATATATCTTCTGATCCCTGCGCTGGTGCTGATCGTTGAACTCACTATCCTCCAAGACACCGAGATACGGCAGTTGATAGTCGCGTATCTCCTTCCACTTCGTCAAGTAGTCGCGTCTTTTCTGGATCAGCTGTGATACCTTACTGTTTGCCTGTGCCTTTGACCTCGACCGTCGCTTTTTACCCGATGCACCCGCAGTCGGACTTCTAGCAAAAATATTCATGTTCTCACCCCAATGTGTCTTTCTGATTGTTCACGCCTGCCAAGATGTTAGCCATGCCCGAACGAGTAGAATTGTAGCCGCGTTTTTTGCGTTCGCGTTCGTTCGCCGCCGTTTGTGCACTCGTATCCGATACATCGCTGTTCATCACCGTCGCCGCAGGAGCAAACGTTACCTGCTTGGGCTTGCTCGGTTTCATAAATCCACACATATTCTCACCTCCTCATCCGAACGGATCATACTCTGTATTGCATCTTGTCATCGCTGAATTGTATAAATTTGTGTTTGGTAACACAATTTGATGGGCAAACGTCAATGCTACCGCGTCTGCGATATCAGGGCTCATACCAAAATCACGCTTGATATCTTCCTTCTTTTTCAGCTTCCGTCTGTCCGCATTGTCGAACCCATACTCTACTACTGTCAGTTCCGCTTTCAGCTCGGGCATATCGGGCAGACTTCCCGTCCGTCTGATCCAATCAGCCATCTTGTGCCACATCTCAGTCCGCAGATTGATGTACTTGTTGGGATCCTCTGCCTTACTGCCAAACGCTACCTCGATGATATTCGTATATCCAAGCTGTCTAAGCCTGTCTATCACACCACTGCCGCCGCCTGCGTCGATGAACACGGCTACAGGATCATATCTGCGTATCTCTTCCACGATGCGCGCCACCAGTTCCATATTGTCTATGCCCTTGTAGATTTTCGGCTCATACAAGACCTCGCCTTGTCTACACGCTATGACGCTTCTGTCATCACCGAATCTAGCCACGTCTACACCGAGGATGCGCGGCATCCCGCGCACCTGCGCTTCGGTGTACTTGCGTGCGATTGCTGTTTCCACCATGTCTATCGTGATAAGGATATTGAACGCCGAAACAGTGAAGTCGCACAGCATCTCCTGTCGGTACTCAATGTCCGTCATATTGTCTTTCATGTCAGCTAACTCCTCATCGTCAATGATGCCCGTTTCTGTGGCACGAAACAAAAAAGAGAACCAGTCATCCTTAGACAGGCTCTCCTTGTATTTTTCATAAAATTGGTTTTGTCCCTTCGGTGTTCCGATGAACCACGCGAACCCTTTTCTGTCGGCAAGCGCAGGACGGATGATCTCGCCCCACAGTTCCGGTTTGATCTGCGCATATTCGTCCAAGATCACCCCGTCCCAGTACGTGCCGCGCAGTGCGTCTGGTTTGTCCGCACCGACAATGTATATCCTTGCCCCGACCGCACCCTTATGCCTCGTCGGGATCTCGATGTACAATTCGCTCTCATTCGTTTTCAGACCGGGTATTTTATTGGCATAGAATTTCAGATAGTTCCATGCTATCATCTTTGCCTGATTGCGATACGGTGCGATATATGCGTACTGCGGACTTATCTTCACGTCAAGCAATGCTTTTTTCAGCATCGCATTGACGCTGCCGACCGTTTTCCCCAGCCTTCGATGTGCTACCAGTACACCGAAACGGTGTTTATCAAACGCAGGATGAAGAACGTCACGCCATATCTTTCTAGGACGATACGGTATCGTTATCTTCATTGCTGTCCCACTCGATCGTGATAGCACCTTCGTGCTCGTTCACACGCTTCTCGACGAACATACCGAGGCTCTTGCCGATCAGCTCCGATGCCTTCAGACGGTTTTTCATGTTTTCCTCTTCATCCTTCATCACACCTGCCCAAAATGCCGTAAGCTCTTCATTCAGTACGCCTGCCGCGTCCGCATTGCGCTCCTGCAGCTCACGTATGCGCGCCTGCACCGCAGGTATCTGCATGATACGATGTGCCTGCCTGTTCGCATTCGCCGGCGCATATCCTGCACGACGTGCCGCCTCCGCACGCGATACACCTACCTGCGTGACAAACTGACAGAACAACTCATGCTGTTGATTTTCTAGTATTGGCACCACCGTACACCTCCTTCATAAGAAAAGCCGCCCATAAGGACGGCTGTGTGTTATCTGTGTTTTCTTCTTTTTCGCTCGACGCGTTTACCATGAATGATGCCGAGCGCGCATGCATCGCAGATCGCACTGAACATATCCGCACGATTCGCAAGCATCGCAAGTTCCGCTACTAAATTTTTCGGCAGCGACTGATACCGAAGCATAAAGCCTCCTCCTTTCCTCGATTCTCAGATCGGGGAAAGTGTATCGCTTGGCAAGCCTCCTGCCTGCCTTGAGTAGAACAAATACGTTGTTCGCTTCTCTGTTGGCTTCTCCTTATCGCGGTCACGATATCCGCATGATACTGCCGTCACAACAAGCTCTTTGAAGCACCGTTTGATCTTCTCGGCATTGATGAGCATACGAAGCCGCGCTCCGCATTGTTCGGATTGCTCGGCGATTGCACGTTCATCCTTGTCGATGTATTCGACATATGTTGTCTGCTCCGTATCACACGCACGGCAGATATTTACCGTCACCACACATGGAGCAAGTACACCGACGATTGCCAAGAGGATCAGTATTAACTTTTTCATTTGCAATCACCTCCGCTGTTGAAGATTCTCTATTTATACCTATCTTCCTGCTAGGTATTGCAATGTATACATGAATACATAAAGGCGAGGAATCTCTCACCCTCGCCTTTATGCCTATGATAATAATATCACAGAAAGTATGTACCAAACCATACCAAACTTTTAAAAAACTTTCCCTAAACCCGTTGACATTCCGCCCATTGGGCGGTATAATATAATCAAAGGTAAGGAAAACCAAAGGAGAGATAACAATGTTGGAAAGAAAATATTATTCGGTCACAAACCCACTCGGACAAGAATATTTGTATGTAACAGAAGAAGGTCGCAGGATACCTTTGTGGGCAGATCAGCACAAGACGGAAATTTCGTATGAAGAAGCGCACCAAAAATTTCATAACGAGTGCATTTATACCGTATTCGACACCAAAAATTTAAATTGTGCAGGATCGATCAGATGTACGGAGCATCCCGATATTTTTGATGATGTTATTGCCGGCAACTGGTTTCCAACGCCAAAATTATAGGAGTAATGACTATGGATGAAAAAATGAAAGAAATGCTTACCGCCATTCACGAAGGAGAAATAGAAGGAATGACTGTAAGTTACGATTCCGAAGATCTGATTGCCGAAGTCAAAGAAGATATTGCCGAGCTCGGCGAAGACACATATGTCTTTGTTTGGGCACGATACGTCGAAGAATATGGCACCGCCTTTGCTGTCGATTATGACTTCCTCGATGCCACGATCCGCAAAGATGATATTGATGCAGATGAATCTGTAGGCGTCACTACACTCGGCGAGCTTCTTACACAGCTCGAAAAACAAAATAGCATCATGGGAGATGATTAAATGACAATCAAAGAAGCACGCATCGCCGCAGGTCTTACCCAAGCAGAGATGAGCCGCATTTTCGAGATACCTACCCGCACAATCGAGCACTGGGAGGCAGGCACACGCAAACCGCCCGCATATGTGGAAAAACTAGTCTTAGCTAAGCTGAAACGTCATTCCCAAAACAGATTTTATGCTGCCAACAATGAAACGCTTATTTCGGAGCTTTGCAGCGTTCAGAATACGCTTTGGGAGCTTCGCGAAGATATGAAAAGCCTCGGCATCAACGATAATGCAATATCTATCACGAGTAATGCAATCGACATGATAGACAATATCGTACTTGCTATAGAAGAAGAGCAGGAGTGATTCCTGCTCTTTTCTTTTTTTATCTTTTTTGGAAATAACCTCGATCGTTGTTCTTCTCCCACGCCAGCCGTCTCGCCATTGTCCGCTCTTTCGCTGATGTGCCGAGTAAATGCATCAATGTTTCGACCGACTGTTGAATGTCGGCGCACTCAATCAGAAGATTCAACCGCGATTCATGGTCGCCAAAGGCGCAGTATCTTTCATACGCTTCGTCCACTTCTGCTGCCTCTTCGCACATCTTCCCAATCTGGCCTTTGAAGGTGTTATCGCTGAAGCGGTAAGACGGCATCAACCATTCGTGATCTCGTGCGATACATCGGAGCGGGCGTTTCTTCCTGCTCATCTGCGACGTCGCACGCTCGACATCGTTCATCGTCATCAATCTCATCACCTCGTAATTTTCTAAGTATCTTTCTGTAGCGATGGTGGAGCGCGTTCCACGACAGACACATCGTCGCTGCCACCGCCTCCCACGTCATTCCGCGGAAGTAGTAGAGCCGTATCAGCATCTGCTCGTCTGCTTCGAGCGCATCCACCTCCGCTTCTATCTTCGCCTTTTGTTCCAGAAGGATTGACATGTTGTCGAAGTATCGCTTCCTGAGAGCGTCCGCGCGGGCAATGACTTCGCCGATCTTGTCGGTCGTCTGGTGCGCACCCGGCATACCCGACAGATTCTGTACGCTAGGCACGACCATCATCATATCCAGTTCGCGTATCTCCTCTGCTAACTGCAGTACTTCTTCTTTCAGATGTCGGTATTGTCTAAGTTCATCTTTCGTTACCATATCAATCCTCCTCTTCTCTCTTTAGTCAACAGTTACTGTTCGGTATCCTTATCGGCATGCTCCGTCTGTTTCGCTCTTTCAGCTCGTCCAGTCGTTTGCGATACCGTTTGTACTTCTCGCATTCTGTGTGGCAGGTCGCTGTTCTCATCTCGCATTTATTCGCGCATGGACAATGCATCACGACAGCTCCTTTCGCACGATGAATACTTCGACTTCTACACGCGGCTCATCGCTGTAATATTTCTCTACTCGCGAAAGAAGTATCTGTCTGTCATCGTGATATAACACGCCATTTAACGCATCTGATACCGCTTTGAAGATGTTATCGACATCGGGCTTTTTCGTCGGTCTGATGTCGCCTGCCACCGCCGCCGCATGGAATTTCTTCGTTTCGCTTTTCGGAATAGACATGTACGCGTACACTTTCATTCCGATGCCTTCTGTTTCGGCGAACGTCCACCCTTGCTCTCTCGCCGCCGTCTGTGCGATCAGTTTCACCTGCGTCTTGTAATTTCGGCTCTCGTCGGTGTTGTATGTATGTACCTTCCCATTCACCGCCGAGAATCTCGGTCTTGGTTGACCGTACGGCTCACCCGGTACTGTGAATTTTAACATAGCTTACCTCCTAGAACGGGATCTCTTCTTCTGGAAACGCCTGCGTGCCCATCGATTCGTAATTACCCTTGCTCTCTGTCTGCGTGCTTTTGCTGTCGCAGAAATACATGCTCGTCGCGACTACCTCCGTCGCCTTACGCTTTTGCCCTTCATGCTCGTACGACCGAATCTGCAATCTGCCCTCAATCAGAGCGCGGCGCCCCTTCGCTAAGTTGTTCCCGATGATCTCCGCAAGCTTCTCCCATGCCACGATCGGCACGAAGTCTACCCCCTCGCCCCTGCGGTCAACTGCCAGCGTGAACGATGCTACCGTCTTACCGCTCTGCGTATATCTGACTTCTGGATCGGCTGTCAGTCTGCCCATCAATGTAACGTGATTCATTTTTCTCTCTCCTTCATGTAATCGTCGGTTATCTTGCGTATTCTTCGCTTGTGTTCTTCTGCTCGCCATCTCCACTCTTTCCAGAGGAAATAAAATCCGAGAGTACCGAGCATGATAAAATATACATTTAGTAAAATATCGATTGCCTTTTCCATCACTCGTCCTCCTTCCACACCGTATCTCGGTACAATCCCACCGCACCGACCAGAGCAATCCCGATCAGCGCGACAGCAATGATAATACACATCATGTCGTATTGCCCTCCTCGAACAAATTTATCTGTTTCTCTTCTTCCGTTTTCAGCATCTTCTCCATCGCTTCTCGGTAAAATCGCTTATCGACCTCGAAGCCGTATGCCTTTCTGCCCAGCTCATGCGCCGCTCGAAGCGTTGATCCGCTTCCTGCACAGGGATCGATCACAACGTCCCCGGGATCTGTAAATATCTCGATCAGCTTTTTCAATACTCCGACAGGCTTCTGCGTCGGATGAATCTTTGGATATTCCTTCGCGCTATCTCTCGCCCACTCGATCCAGTTAAATATCATCTTTCCGCTCCCGCGTATGATCTTGCCGTTCTCATCGTACTGCCTGCCGTTGTTAAATTTCGGCAACTTATCACGATACAACACCACTGCGAATTCTGTCGCTCCGACTATCTTCATGTTTGCTTTCAGCACTTGTGCCGAGTAGTTTTTTATGAAAAAGAGAGGATAGTTCTTATCAAATCCGTACCGCTTGCCGTATTCAATGACCGTCTGTATCTGCTCGAACGCGCAGAACACGATCATGGCAGGTGCTTGTCCTTTCTCTTTCGGTTCTTTTTTCAACAGGCGATTACAGAAGTGCATATATTCTGCGATCTTGAAGTTACCGTCTGTGTTAAAAAATGTCGCCTTTGCCAGCTTGCTTTCACCATTCTTATTGTCACCATCGTTGTACCACATCGGATTGCTTGCGTAAGCATCTACGCCGATGTTGTACGGTATATCCGCGATAACAAGCTGTGCTTTCGGAATATTGTACCGTTTGAAATTCTGGAAATTATCGTTGTACAGCTCCATTTTCATGTGTTTTCTCCTAAAACAACTTTGTCTGTTCTACCACTCTCGGCTTGTCTATCGGTATCATATTTGCTCCACGCCTTACTTCAACTATTGACCGTTCTTTCTCTTGCTCATCACTACTTTTTTTGCGCTTATGGCTCTTACACGCCGCCCCGCCTCCATCAATGAAAACAGGGAAACCCTTACCCATATTGGGCGAATAATCTTTGTCGCCCTCTTGGAAACAATATCCGAAGATCCGTACTTCGTCACTTCTTTGATAAGGTGTTTTTAATTCAGCATAGAAACGGCAATTATTACAGCTTTTTCCCATAACCGATCATCTACTCTCCCACGCGATATTCTCATCACCATGCCGATGCAATCTTACTATCTTCCCGTCCTCGTCCACCGTTGCCCAACATGTCCGCCCCTGCAGAAGCGCAAGGCGGCATCCGTATTTTGGCTCGATGCCGAACACCCTCAGCATATCGCCTAAGCTCTCTGCCTTTGGACGAATGGCGTGCATCAGCTCGTCATTTTCTTTCAGTATCAGCTCGAATTCCGTTTTGTTTTCGGTTACCACACAATCCGCGCTGATGACCGACATCACGACAGCCTTACAAACCTGCTTTTCAGACATCCTTCGCACACCTCCACACCATCCACTTCGTAAATATCGTCCTCGATATCGTCGCCGCAATCATCGCAAACGATTATCTCCACATTTCGCTTCGGACAATGTCTGCCGATACACGTATCACACGATACGCATTGATTCTCGTATCTACTTGCCATCGTTTACCGCCTCCATTTTCGCTCCGCAGTTCGGGCAGTAATTACGTATTTCAAAATGCGGTGAACTGCATTCGGAACAGTTATGGCCAACATATTCTCCGTTGCCATATTCGAACTCAAATTCTTCCCAATGCCCTGTTTTGCGTTCTTCTCCGTCAGATTTCCCTAACTTATACATCCTGTCGAGCAAATCCATTCCGACATCGAACAGTTCGGAATATGTATCGTAATCAATATTGCCTGTGCTGTTTTTCCCATTCAGCTCATCTGCCCACTCAGCCTTTATCTTTTCCTTTTCGCTTGCATTTGGCGAAATTCCCCAGTTACCCATCACAAATCACTCCCCATACAACCACAAAATATCTTTCAAGTCTGGTTTCAATCGCTTTAACGTGGTCTTTTTCAATTGCGGATGATATGGAGAAGCAAACAAATACGGACAGCCAAGACACACGTTGTATGTCGCAAGACCCAATTCTTTTAAATTTTCTACGCATTTCGTAGGACATTTCTTGCCCCTTGCCTTCACAATGCTTTTTACCACTTTTCTGTAAGTTGCGTTTTTCTTTTTTCTAGGATGCATTGCCATCTTTCTTCCCCTCCAACACGTGGAATCCATCATCCGTACCGACAAGATCGATTCCCGTTTCTCGTTGTATCGCTTCGGCAATATCGTCGAAGCCGACATAATCTCTGTTCAGCCCGTCTTATATCTGGTACAGCTTGTCCAAATCGCTACGCTTGACTTGTAGTACCTTTTCTCCCTTGATTTTGGCACGTTCCTGCCGTCTGCGTTCTGCTCTGTTCATGTTACTCCCCCAACATATCATTCATCTCGGTAAAATCGTCTTTCAGCTCCTGTCGCCGTCTGTTCTCACCGGTCACTTCGACGGGATGGCATCTGCCGAGGATACGCTCATAAATACGCTTGTTCGCACTCGGTGTCGTCATCTCTCTGAGTGTCAGATTCGTCGTCACGATCATCGGCAGCTTGGCTCTGCTTCTAGTGTCGATGATGTTGAACACCTGTTCTGCCACGTATTCGCTCTGGCGTTCGGCACCGAGATCGTCGATAACGAGAAGGTCTACTTGATTCAGCGAGTCGATATACGCCTGCTTGTCCTCCACGCTCCACAGCGCATTGAGTACGCGTGAGAAACTTGTCATCAGGCAAGGCACGCCACTGTCTACCAGAGCATTTACGATGCACGCCGCCGCGTATGTTTTCCCGACACCGCAATCTCCGTAGAGCAGGAGGCCTTTCCCGCGTTTTTTCAGCTCGGCGAAATTCTCCGCGTATCTTCGCGCCTGTCGGATCACCTTCGTATCGTCCGCTTTGGCGAACGTCCATTCCTTCATGTCGCGTCCGTTCATCGCCATTCGCCGAAGGTCTTTTCTTAGCTCGGCTGCCTTTCGCTTTTCTTCCTCCGCCCGTTCTTTGGCGATCTCCAAAACTCGGCATTTGCAAACAACAGGCAGTGTCCGTAAACGCCCGAACATGACCTTTCGTATCATCATCGGCGTATGGCATTTTTTGCAGTACAAAATCCCGTTTTTCATGTATCCTCGCCCCAACAGCTCCTGTTCGACAGCTCGCATGTTGGGCATATCCTCAAGCACCGCACCGATGCTATGCATCTTTTCCACCTCGCTCAATGAAATCCGCCAACTCGTCCACCGCTTTCAACGTTTCCGCTCCTGCCGCTTTTTTATCACGCCGCGCCCAACTTCGGATCGTCGCCAGATGGCTCTTATATGTCTTCCCGGTCGAAGCCATGTATTCTGACAAACGCTCGATGCGTTGTTCGTAGTCGGCAAATTCTTTTTTCAGTTTTTCGTATTCGTCATCGGTGAGGAGGACGTTTTTATATGCGCCGTACTGATGGCGCATATATATCTCTCTATCCTTACCTAACCTAACCTTACCTAACCTAACCTGTGTATCCAACGTTTCGGTTTCTTGGATACAACTTGTATCCATTTTGTATCCATTTTGGATACAATCTGTATCCACGTTTGTCAATTCATACGATTTGTCTGGATTTACAAGAAGCATTTTTCGCTCATTTTGATACATCGTATCCTTGCTTCGGTCTCGTTGAATGTAGTTATGTATACGCCAATGCTTTACCACCAAAACACCGCTGTCGAACGGGAGTAGGAATTGTTTTGCGATGAGCAATCTGCTGTCATCGTCGGTACATCCGAGCATCCGCTGTATCTTTTTCGGATTGTTGATGAATCCCTCGTCATCGGCTCGCATCGACAGGTGGAAGTACAGTGCCTGCGTTGTCAACGGCATGTCCAAAAAAGCATCGCTGTCGATGATCGTCTTGGCGAACATTCGTCTTTCTGCCATCATCTATCCCCCCATTCCTCTTTCAATCTCGTCAGCTCATCGGGCGGAAGCGTTTCCACGCCGAGGGTCTTTGCCTCTGCGATCAGACCGTCTATCAGTCGCGCCATCTCTGCCGTATCGTATGTACTGCTGCCATGATATGCCGCAAGGTTGACGTATCCGCTCAACTTCGATTCGCCGAGTTCTTCCACGATCCATCCGATGCCATGCGCCGACCAGATGTGCTTGAAATGATCGACTGCCGTTTTTTTGATTGGAAGTATCGTACAATGCCCACATTCGGATATTGCCTTGCGGTAAACATCGACGGCAGACGTCATCACGTGCCCTGTGGTGAGTTTTTTCGCTATCGCATGACACAATACCCATGCGTACGAATTTGCATCGTTAGAACGGCGTTCTCGCTTGATTTCGACCGTTATTCGTTTGCCCTTCTCGCAGTACCGTTGGAGGGCATTGATGTCATCGACCGCACCGATCGGCACTTGCACCTGCATCATGCCGCCGAATACGTTGATATTGTCTGCTGTGAATCTCATTTGTTGCCCTCCTCCAGATAGTTCCTGCCGATCAATTTCATGAATTCCTCTCGGCTGTGTTTCAGTTCATATACCGCTTGGCATAGTCTTTTCAGCAACAGATCCACTACTCTGTCACGATGTACGCTTACTCGCCCACCCGTATGGTGGTCGTTGCACAGCCAGACGGTGAATCCGTTCTCATCGCTTATCTTTCGATTCTTGCCGAAGTAGATGTGATGACACTCCATATTCACCGTTGACCGGCAGAAGAAACATTCCTTCTCGACCTGCAATATCGACTTACTCATTGGCTTGCTTCTCTTTGATCGCTTTCGCAATATCCCACTTGATCGCCTTGTACTTGTCATCGCTCACGATCTTCTGCAAGCTCTTCATCGAGAATCGGCTCAACTCGCAATACTCGCCGTTCCCGCTTAGAACGTAAGTCTTGCCGCCTTCCTTCTTCCACGCCTGCTGTTCCTGCTGTTGTTCGCCTTTTGTTTCCCTTGCCTTGCTGTGCTGTGACGGATCATCGGCATCCTTCACATCATCGATACAGAAAAGCCCATTCAGCGCATATTTTCGCGCATAGCTTGACGCCGAACCTGTGATCTGCGACGCATCCATCCCGCTTTTGCTGTCCGCTTCTCTCGCGCACGCTTCTGCTTCGATAACATCGCCGTCACCTTCTAAATCGGTCAATAACGCTGTCGCCTTTACATAATACCGATCGCCAATCACGACGATCTCGTCTGTGATCGTCAATACCGCGTTGTACTTCTGGCACAGCGGCTTCACCGCCTCTAGAATATCTTCGCAGTTTCGGTAGTAGTACTTGCCGAAACTGTTATACTGCCCCTTCGGTGCTTTCAGCTCCATCTGGATCGCCTGCAGCTTCGTCATGATACCCGCCATCGTTTGCCTCCTCCTTCTCTGCTTTATCGACATAGCAGTACATCTCTACACCACACACATCTTTGCACAATCTGTCTCGGTTATCATATGCATATTTTCTTTTCGACTTCTCTTTGTCGAACGGGAAGTCTTCTTCGTAGAATTGCACGCCGATCGATTCACTATAACCAAGATTGATATATACACTCGTCGCTCCGATCTCTTTTGCCGCGATCTGCGCCGCTTTCAGATAGTCGATCATCTTGTCCATCATTTCTTCTCGGTACTGAACAACACACGCACGCATTTCATCTTCATTCATATTGCATCCTCCTAAACATGGAGCGCGTTCAACATCTCCGCGCCCAATTCATTGTCTTTTTTATACGCTTTCATCGCCCACTCACAGACGATCTCCAGTGCGATTCTGTCTGCTTTTGCTTCTTCTCGCATCTCGGCCGGAAGCGCAAGACGTTCTCTTACATATATCTCACGTGCGATACCTTGTACGCGTCGCACAGCTTGCTCTATTTCCATTGCAATAACCTCCAATGTGTGCTATACTTTTAACAACTTCTTTTGTCAAACCACAGTTCGATCTAATCGGCTGTGGTTTTTTTCTTTTTCGGTCGTGCCGTGTCTTTGGCATGCATCCACGCCATCGCTTGGTCGATAGAAAAATTCTCGTTCATTATCGTGATAAGCAGAGCGTAGTACCTGCGTTTCAATATCGGGTCGATGTTATCCACACAGCATCACGACCAATACTGCCAGCATTGCGCCGATAAAAAACGAAAGAATCGGTCTTTCGTTACGCAGGTACCATTCTTCTACCACTTCCGCTGTTGCGGCCGCAACAGCTAACGGCAGATCGCGGACATATATTCCGCGTGTATCTCCGCGTTCATCTACGACGAGCTTCCACTTCTTGCCCTTCATCATTTCTTGCCCCTCTCTTTCTTCAGTTCCGGGCGATACACCGCCCTGTTTTTCTCAAGCATCTTCTCAATGCGGCTCGTCTGCGCTCGTTTACCGTCGCAATACGCGACCAATTTACCTGTCATTGCTATTCCTCCGCTTCTATCGGCTGACCGTCTTTCAATTTATAGAACGTGTCAGCTTTGATTTTTTCTCCGTCCACCTTGAAGCACTGTACATCAACCAGATGCCAGTTATATTTCTCATCCTGCTTCTGCTCACCGAGAATGATCCAACAACCAAGTGCGCCTTTCGCTTTTGAATCATATCCAATTGCCATTGCTACGCTTTCTTTGCCTGAAACACTAGCCGCCGACCAATAGCCTGTGTTGGTAGCCGCCGACCAATAGCCTGTGTTGGTAGCCGCCGACCAATCGCCTTCCTGCTTTTCTTCTTTGTCCGCATCAATATGCGATTTGACATATTCGATAGTTGCTTTTACGATACCGGGAATCCCGATCTCTGCACCGATCGTCAGTTTGCTTACGCACACCTTCGTATCATTCTGCCCGCTGTTGTCCGCACATCCTTCGCCGACTACTTCCGTATATCTGCTGTCGGCAGGTGGATAATAGTCGAATACATCAAGTGGATACTCGCAGAAGTGGAATCCGCTCTCACACGTTACCGCCTTGCCTTCATGCTCATATGTCTTGCCTACTTCGTACTGGAATCCCCTGCATTGAAGATTCTTGTCATAGCCCTTGAACCCGTGAACCTTGCTCATGCCTTGCCTCCTGTTTAATAGATTCTTTCCATCTTCGCGGCGATACCGCCCTTGCGCGGTCTTGGGAGTGTACTGATCTCCTCCATTACCTCACGAAGCACTTCTTTTTTCTTCTTCGGTGCTACTGTCACCGTCTTGCGCGATTCAAGCCACGCTTCATAATCTTCCTCTCTGATGTAGCGGCGAGAGCCGACCTGTACACACGGCAAGCCATGTTTTGTTACCCACAGATAAACTTGATTGTATGTAGCATTCACAGCCTTGGCAAACTCAGCCAGTGTAAGTAAGCCGTCTGTCAGCTTCGTCATTGTTTGTACCTCCCAATATATTGTGTTTTTTATTCCTCCTCTTGTTTTTTACCCCTATATATGGTATTATCTCGGAACAAAAGGAGGTGAATAAATGAATCTTGTATCTGTAACCTCATCCAATGTAAGAGCCATTGGATACGAAAACGGTGTTATTGAAGTACATTTCCATAACGGCTATGTATATCAATACGTTGCTACCTGCGCCATGTTTAACGCATTTCTCTCGGCTTCATCAAAAGGGAAATTCGTACATCAGCATTTGAAGCATCTTCCGACGCGCCGCATCCGCTAACAGGCACAACGACCTCGTCGGCAACAACCTTGTACTGCTCATCAGTAATGACGATCGTGTCATGTGGTGAGCAGTTCTTTTTCATATACTCAACTACAGGAACACACACACGATGCAGCTCTTTCAAATCCATCATTCACACCTCCAAAAAATATCTCCCACGTTTCATCTCGCGTAAGCGGAATATGCTCCATCATTGCCTGTACTTCTCTCACGCGGAACGAACCGCCATCTTCAAGCCTGCGTGTAAACGTATCTCTGTTTATGCCGATTGCTTGGGCAACTTCGTAATACGTTTTGCTATGATACTTCAACTTTGCTTTCAGCAGCCGGATATCAACTGCCATGTTGCACCTCCTCTGCTCCCATGAAAGGAGCTTTTTGATTTGCCTCGATAAAACACGTTACGTGTTATCGTTTGGTAAAAAAATAAGTTTTTCTTGCGGAACACCGTACAAGACTACCATTTTCTTTACCGTGTCAAGAGTAGGAGAAGTTTCTCCCATTTCGTAATTCCACAAGGTTTTTCTTGTGATCCCTAGTAGTTTCGCGGCTTCTTCCATGTTAAACCCTTTGTTTACTCTCGCCGCCCTAGCTGTAATTTTCAAAGGATACCTCCTTTCCGAGAAACACGAAACGTGTTTTTCATCTATCCATAGAATACACCATAAAACCACCATTGTCAACACTTTTTGTGTTTTATTTTTTTGAGTTTGTTTACTTCTTTTCTCAAATGGTGTAAAATGCAAGTAAAGCGAGGTGTGATTGATGCGCGTAGAAATAGACAAGAAAGTTGTTGGGAAAAACCTCACAAAACTAGTTAAAAACAGCGGAAAAAGCAGAAAAGAAATCTGTGCTGCAACTGGCATCGGCTACTCCACTTTTACCGAATGGATAAACGGTAGGAAGTACCCTCGTCCAGAAGGCATAGAGATATTAGCTAAATACTTCGGTGTGTCTAAAGCAGACCTTATCGAAGAACAGACCGCCGCTCCTGTTCTCCTCTCCCCTGCCGAGATTGGCAACACCATACGCGCTCAGCGAGAAGAAAAGGGACTCACATACGAACAGCTTGCCGAACAAACGGGCACTACAGTAGCTGTCATCAAGAAATGGGAGAAAGGCAAGATTGCCGAACCTCGCATAGACATGGCATCAAACCTTGCACGTGCACTCGACCTGCCGACCTCTGCCCTCTTCGGTGTGCAAGAGAACGAAACGAACATACGCAGACAGAGATTCCGAACCATGCTATACGAAGAACTCCCTGACCTGTGCTTGACCGATGACGAGATAAGACAAGTCATCAACTATATCAAGTTTGTTATATCGCAGAGAAAATAGAAAGAAGTTGATTGTATGAAACATAAGATAACCTCATTACAGATAGCACAGCTATTCTTAATAGGATTTTTACTTATAATAACCACAGACCGATTTTCCTCGGGTGTATATACTCTACTTAGAATACTGGCAACAATCATCTCGGTATGGTCTGCAATAAAAACAGATAACAACATCCTTAAACTTATCTTCGCATTTATAGCGATACTATTTAACCCGATTATTCTCATCAAACTGGATAGAGATGAATGGCAGCTTATCAACCTAATTGTAGCTCTGTTCTATGCAGGAAACATTTTGTATCCTATCATCTCCAAATACAGAAAAACTCCAAAGATACCTTCAACGCCGCAAAGTGTTGTTAAAAGCGACATTGTTTGCAAAGCTCTTCAACCCACTCAAGAAGTCAATGTAAGAACCACTCCAACAGAAGAAACTAAAACTCCTTCTACGGACATTCAGCCGAAACCACAGGAACATATAACTATTGGACAGCGCTTCTCAAAATTATTTCAAGGGCGCTTGGGTCGATTGACTTTCGCAATTCGCTTTATTTTTACGTTCATAGGAGCTATGTGTTGTGGTATCATCTATAGCTCTATTTTCTCTACATACGTAAACCCCGATATGTTTTTTGTAGCCGTCTTTTGCCTTTTGGTTTTGTTGGCATTAATAGTTTATTGGTTTTCCATTGTCATTAGGAGATTACATGACATCAACGCTTCTGGTTTCTACTCAATTCCACTTATGGTAGTACAATCTTTGGGGATTATCGGTTTTGTAGGGATAATAGTACTTGCTTGTTTCCCCGGTACAAAAGGGAGAAACAAATACGGAGAACAACCTAAATAAAATCAAATCCGATAATTAGATACAAAATTTTTAAGATACATTTTTTCTTATCAAAACGAATTTAGAAAGAAGCTGAAACTATGTTTTTCTTTAGAACAATGTACCAACTGTTTTGCTTTATTTTTTTTATTTTCCGAAAATCAGAATATGAAAAAGTGTCTTTTGATAATCTTGTTAAGTTTTTTGAAACTGAAATCACCGAAATATGTAATCAGACAGATATCCCCCAAAAAGAGGTAATAAGATATACGTTTCAACCTATGTGCAACCATATACAGATGATTCGTAACAAGCGACTAGGCACCGAAGCCCATGATCCCCTTTATGCTTTTCGTGAAATTGATTTTTATTTTTGCTTTGCGGATATGTTGTCAAGTTACCATGACTACTGGCAAGATAGAGAATTTTATATCGAGATATTCAATGATCGCCATAAACTTCTCAAAGCCTTATGCGAGCGCGGATATGAAAAAGGATATTTTTCTAAATCTGCGGTGGAAAACTACCTGTCTTTATCAAGTAAGTTTAGCAAATGGAATATCCCCACTCGCGACAGCGACGCATTGAAAACAGCAGCATTGCTCATCTTTTTTCTCTATGTGCTTAAAGCAATTTTTTTGGGGGATTCTGAATAACACAACAACCGACTACCCTATCGTAGTCGGTTTTCTTGAAAGGAGAGAACCATATGCCGAGTAAGATACGCAAACGCGGTAACAGCTATCTGCTGACCGTCACGCATGAGAAGAAAGAATATACTAAGACTGTCCGTGTATCCACTAAGAAAGAAGCGGAAAAGGCATGGGCACTCTTCGCTTCTGAGGTCATCAAAGACAGGCTGTCTGCACGTGCCGAGGGAGATATGACGCTCGATGACTTTTATGCGTACTGGACGAAACATTACGCGGAGATGAATCAAGCTATATCATCGCAGGGATTGAACGAGCGCATATTCCAACGTATCAGCGGCGCACTCGGTCACATGAAGATATCGAAGATAAGACCGCGACACATTCTGTCTTTTGCCAAACAGCTTACTAAGCCTGATGCTTCAAATTACGGCAAGCCACTCTCTACCGCCTACATCAAGAAGCATATGTCCAATCTCCGCACAATGTTCTCCTGTGCTGTTCAGTGGGGATTCATCGACAATAACCCGATGGATAATATCAGATCGCCCAAGGGAGTGACGAAGAAAAAGGTACTCCCAACCGAGGCAGAGCTTGCCGCTTTTTTCTCGGCAGCAGACAATGCTACCACAAAACATAAGCTGTGGATCGCGCTTGCCTTTACACTCGGATTACGCAGAGAAGAGATATTCGGCTTGCAATGGGGGGACATCGACTTTGACCGCCGATCGCTTACTGTAAACCGAGTAGCGGTCTATGTGTCGGGTCGCGGTATATTTGTTAAGGATGCCAAGACGGATAATTCTTACCGCACGATACCGATAAACAATTTTGTCTTAAACCTGCTGTACGCATGGCGTGGCGAAGTGATCGCCGCAGAACAGAACGTGATAAGCATCAATGCACCGATAAGACCTGTTGATTTCCTCTTTCCGAAGGCAGACGGCTCTGTGGGGCATCCTCACGCGATCAACACATTTATGAGTAGATTTTGCAAGAAGAACAATATCCCTACTATCTCTCCTCACGATCTCAGACATATGTACGGAAGCTACCTCATTGCAGGCGGCGTGAATATCGCTACGATCAGTTCACTCCTTGGACACTCGGACAAGTCCTTTACGCTCAAGACATACATCCATGAATTGAAGTCCCTTGAATCTCATACGGCAGACATCATGGACAGCACGATGAGCCAGATGAAAAATATCACAGGCAAATAAAAAAAGCACGTCTTTTTCGACGTGCTTTACTCTTTTTTTGTAGAATTCGGGGACAAACACGGGGACAAACGCTATAGGTGCATTTCCCTTCGATGCCTGCGAACCCTTGATATTACTGGATTTGTTTGGTCGGAACGACAGGATTTGAACCTGCGACCTCTACCACCCCAAATTAACTACAAAACACGCGAAATGTCCGTGAAGCCTTGATTTTACTAGCTTTTTTATTTTTATGTTTATTAAAATTTCCTCTGTTTTTACTTATTTTTTGTCATTTTTGGGGACAAGCAAAGGGACAATTTGTCCCCTGTATAACAAAAGCAACACCACATTTCTGTGATGTCGCCTTCGTACACATTCATATTGATATAGGAGGTGTCTTGAACCTGTCCATAGTATACAAGATTTCTCATATACTTGCAAATTTATTTTTTGACAAACGCTACCGCCATCCATTGTCTGAATAGTTTGCCTTCTACCATGTCTGGATCTTCGAAGTAGAGTGCTTTTGCCATCTTTACATAGATGTCTGCACTTGTACCCATGCTTGCCGACAAGTCGGAGTACAACATATTCATCGCGTAGTAGAAGTCGCACTTATGCTCGATGCCGTGCGCGAGAGCCAGTTTGTCGGTATCGTCTTTCGTCCAATGACCACCGACGGTGCCGTCCACGTTGTGCATCTTGCCGACAGCCATTTTCGCCGTATCTTCATCGAAGTGCATACCGTGGAGCAGGCAATGCAGTTTTGTGACCATTGCCCAATACGTTTCAGGACAATACTTCTTCAAATCTTCTGCCATCTCGCAGACAACGTGTTTTGCTTCTTTATACTTCTCTGGATGCTGTTCAAGCTTCTCCATGTACTTCTTTAATTCGTGCATTATGCGCCCTCCTCTGCCGTTCCTGCGGTCGTAGTAGGTGCAGGTATACCAACTATCGCACCGCAATTTTCAGCTCGCAGGAAGCCATTCCAGAGGACAAAACGAGCGGTGTCTGCCGCGACCTTCACGACATATCTGCATCTCGTCTTGACTTGGTTTGCATACACGTTATGACCGCATTTGCGAACGAGTGGGTACTGTGTAGCATCCGTCCCGATCTGAATCACAACTGGCATCAGATTAGTCGCAGTCGCAGGAATGTCCTGTGCGATTCTGATAACGTATTGACAGCAGTTCTGGAAGGTCGCCTGCGGCAATGTCAGCACAAGCGTATCAGCCGTCACCGCGACAGCCGTGGTCAATATCTCTTTACAACAATTCATGTCTATTCCTCCTTATAAAAAGAGAGGCGTTACCGCCTCTCTCATAGTCACGCCGAAGCGGAAAGTTATGCAGCTACACCGCAACCGTATCCACAGCCGCCATAGCCGTAATTGTGACGAATCGATTCATACGGGCTCGACACAACATACGCAGGTACTACAGGCGGACGGACCGTATTGACGATGTTTTCCGTCTGGCGAATGTTGCCGATCTGAAGCTGTGCCGCTTGCAGGTCGAATTGAAGCTGTGCGATGCGCTGATCTTTCGCGTTCGATTCCATCAAGCAGAGCTTGTCAAGAATCTTCTGCGTATTTGCGGTCGCATTATTCGTGATCGTGCACGTGTTCTGTGCGTTTTCAAAGCGAACCGCATCAATGTTGCGGTTCGTTTCGCAACAACATTGCTGTGCCGCGAATCTGTTCTCGGCGATCGCCGAGCCGAGAGCAAAACGATTCTCAAGAACATCACGACCAAGACCGTTGAAGCCCTGAAGCATCGTAGTATTTTGTGCATAGAAGCCGTCAGCAAGACCGTTCTGCACGCCACGAATACCGTTCTTGATATCCTGCGAATTGAAACCATCAAATAAATCGTTGCGAGTAAGTGCACCGTTGGCGAATGCCGCCATGCCGTTGTTGCCCCAACCGCCGAAACCACCGCCACCCAAAAGAGCGAACAGCACTAAGAACCACATACAACCGCCACCGCCCCAACCGAAGCCGTCATTGTAACCGCGATTATTAATGTCCATGACAGGCACTACGCCTGCGCCATTTTCAAATGCCATACTTTTCACCTCGTTTGTTTTATTTTTTATCTGAACTCTGACTGCGCGCTTGTCAAAGTTTCATTCCGAATTGTGATAAGAATTGATTGAGGGAGGCATCGTCCATTCCTCTCTGGCGAGCGAGATTGCGAACAGTCGCTTTCAGCTCGTCCTCGTTTTTGCCTTGTGCCATCTGCATTGCTCGACCGAACATCGGGTCATTACCGAACTGCTGTTGCATCAGCGCCATTGGATTCTGACTTGACTGTAACATTTGCATCATTTGCATTGGATTGAACATTAGTTTGCACCCCTTCCAGTTTTCGTTCTAAGACCTCGATGCGTGACTGCAGAGCCGCGATGATGTCGCCCTCCTTTGGCTGTGCCTGCGAAATCACACGCTTATACTCCTCAAATATCGGCATCCCATCAAGTCCGATACTCTTTTTGTATATGGTCGCCTCGGACGGACAGTCGAAATAGTGCGGGGTTCCATCTAAATCTATTTGAGCCGCTTTTGCCTCGTCTCTGCCCGTCACAAGTCGACCTTTCAAACCACTCGGCATAGGCATCGAGCCGTATGCCTGTGGCTGAATCTGCTGTTGCATAGACCGTAACCGTTGCTGATACATCATCTGCATAGGATCGGGCGGTATGTGTTGATAGCCGTAATTAAAGCCGTTCATGTATCCTCACCTCTTGGCTATATAATGCCGTAAAAACCCCTACTGAAACGGTCGATAATACCCCAATAAACGGTCAGCAAAAGGTCACACAACGCATTTTTACAACCAAAAAATGCGTGTTGTGGTTTTTACCCCTCGTTTATGCCACGAATTCCCCTCATAAGAACCAAAAATGGGCATAAAAAAAGAAGCACCCCCTTAAAAAGGGAGTGCCTCTTGTATTGCCTTATGCAATTTGTCGTAGGCACGTTCTATCCGTCTGCCTACTGTTTTTTCAGAGAGATTCATGTGATACGCGATCTTCACATTGCTCCACCGTTTGCTGAACTTCAGCCGAATGATCTCACATTCTTCCTCGCTCAAGTTCGCTTCTTCGATGAGCGTATCTAATTCAGATCGGATCGCTCTGTCGGCGACATCACGTGCTGACTTGCGGTGTTCTCGCATTCGTTTCCTCCTTCTATGTAAGAGAACAGGAATGCGAGATTGAATGCAATACTCGCAACCAAGAGCAATACCGCGTAGAAACATCCTCTCTTCAATCGGCTAATTACTCTTTCCTGTTCATTGATTTTCTCCGTTGATTTAACCATGTGCATTGTTGCGATTGCTTCCTTTACCTCTGTCATTTTATCCCCCTCTTATGTTACCGACACAAATGTCGGTAACATTAAAATTTCATTTTTACACCGACAGCCGTACTGTCATTGTCTCGATACACCCATCCACCGACCGTATCTGACTTGCCGATGGGAAAGTCCACCGTATATGCCATGCCGTCATTGCCGTATCCGACACCGACTGCCCATCGCTTAGTTTCGTCCCGCGTGGGAACATTCACGTCCATCGTGACTTTGCTCGTCTGGTCGAGTGTGAGTTTGTTTTTATCGAACACATACCGTTCGTCCTCAGCTTTCGTGAATGTCTGTTCCTGCCCGTTCACGCGGACAACGAAGTCGGTCTTGCCGACGTCTGCTTGCAGGTCTGTCTTTTCTTTTTTCCCATTGACTACAGTTTTCGGCACGTATGCGATCTCGGTCTTTGTTACCGTTTCGCCCTGCACGTATACGGGCTTTTCTTTTGTCACCGTGATAGTTTCCCTTGACGCGTAATGTTCGCCCGCCAGACAGCCGCCTACGAAGCACAGCAGGCATACGCATACAGTAGGGATATACTGTTGAATGTTCATCATTGTTTCCTCGTGATGTAGTCCGTCACGCCGCGAGCGATGGCACGTGCAAACTCATCTTCTCGCTCAATAAGAAGTGCCTCATCATGCACATTATCGATGAACGCGCATTCCACAAGCACTGCAGGACATTTCGTATGTTTGAGCACATAGAAGCCAGCCTCTTTTATACCGCGATCGACGGTGCCGATGCTTGACACGACCTGCGACTGAATGTGATGAGCGAGCTTATCTCCTGTGCGAGAAAACGCGAATGTTTCCGTTCCGCGCGCGTTATGATTCAGACAGGCGTTGCAATGGATGGAGATAAACAGATCTGCTCCCCATCTATTTGACACATTACATATTTCGCCCAAATCATCTGTCTGCACGGCCATGACTTCGCATCCTGCTTTCTCCAAATATCCTGCTACACGCTGCATCAATCGCATACATACGTCTGCTTCTTTTACGCGGCTGCCAAGTGCACCGGGATCTCTGCCCGGGAAGTGTCCGCCATTGATACACACCTTCATTTTTTCTCCTCCTTCTCAAATTGATCGGGGATCCCATCTTTGTCGGTATCGACCATACAGCCTGCGATGAATGTCACGAAAGCGATCATTCCACCGCCGACCATTTCGGTGATAAGAGAAAGGAGATCGCGTAGTGCGACCTCTCCTTCTTTCCACAGCCACAGCC
>JAFSAX010000135.1 GCA_017442105.1 Selenomonadales bacterium
AAAATGTCCGTTCCAAGCGATTGAAAAAGGTTAATGAAAGATTCGTAGAGAGGGAGTGAACTGTGTGGAAATGGTGAATATAACGATTAACGGTCGTAGTGTTCAAGTTGATAAAAAAATGTCGCTTCTCGAAGCGATTCGTTCGCAGGGTATCAAAGTCCCGACACTTTGCTATCATCCGGATTTGCGTCCCGACGGAAGCTGTCGCTTGTGCGTTGTAGAAGTCAAGGGCGTTCGTTCGCTCGTAGCATCGTGCGTATATCCTGTCAGCGAAGGTATGGAAGTATGGACGAATACAAAACGTGTTCTCGATGCGCGTAAAACTGTTGTTGAGCTTTTGCTTGCGAACCATCCGCAGGATTGCTTGACTTGTGCTCGCAATATGAACTGCGAACTCCAGCGTGTTGCCAATGAACTCGGTGTTCGCGAGATCCGCGTCGAAGGTGAAAAAAGCGAAGCGCTTCCCGACTTGGCGAATCCGTCGCTTATGCGTGATCCGAACAAATGTATCAAATGCGGCCGCTGCGTAAGAATGTGCGGCGAAGTACAGAGCGTCAATGCACTCGGCTTTGCAAACCGCGGTTTCGAAACGACTGTCGTCCCTGCTTTCAATATGGGTCTTGATAAAATGGCTTGTACGTACTGCGGACAATGTGCAAAAGTTTGTCCGACAGGTGCGATCATACCGAAAGATGATACACAGCACGTATGGAGAGCGATCAACAATCCCGATCTCCACGTTGTCGTTCAGACAGCACCGGCTGTTCGCGTTGCACTCGGTGATGCACTCGGACTTCCGGCAGGTTCCATCGTAACAGGCAAAATGGTAGCGGCACTTCGCCGCATCGGTTTTGATAAAGTCTTCGATACGGATTTCGCGGCTGACGTAACGATCATGGAAGAAGGAACAGAATTCCTCAACCGTCTGCGTAACGGCGGAACGCTTCCGCTTATCACATCTTGCAGCCCGGGCTGGATCAACTTTGCAGAACTCTTCTACAGCGATCTTCTCGATCATCTCTCGACGACCAAGTCGCCGCAGCAGATCTTCGGTGCACTCGTTAAAAGCTTCTACGCAGAAAAAATGGATATCGAACCGAGCAAGATTTACTCGGTATCCATCATGCCGTGTACAGCGAAAAAAGCAGAAGCATCTCGCCCTGACATCAATGCAGGCGATATTCGCGATGTAGACTGCGTACTCACAACGGCAGAACTTGCGGCAATGATCAAACAGGCAGGTATCGACTTCGAAAACTTGCCGGAAGAAAACTTCGACAGCCCGCTCGGTGAATCGACAGGTGCGGCAGTCATCTTCGGTGTAACGGGCGGTGTTATGGAAGCAGCTCTTCGTACAGTCGTAACCCAGATCACAGGCAAACAGCTTGAAAAATTGGAATTCACGGAAGTTCGCGGTATGGAAGGCATCAAAGAAGCCTCCCTTCCGATCAACGACCTCACCGTTAAAGTCGCAGTTGCCAGCGGTCTTGGCAATGCGCGCAAACTGATGAATAAACTTCGTGCCGGTGAGCTTGACTATCACTTCATCGAGATCATGGCTTGTCCGGGCGGTTGCATCGGTGGCGGCGGTCAGCCGAAAGAAGCAAAACCGTCGGCAGTGCGCCAAGCACGCGGACAAGGCTTGTATACGATCGATGATACATCTGCGATCCGCAGCTCGCATGAAAATCCTGATGTACAAACACTCTACCAAGAGTGGCTTGGCGAACCGAACGGTGCCAAAGCACATCATCTCTTGCATACGCACTACCACAAACAAGATCGTATCTAATAAGAATAAAAAAAGGGGGAATTCCTTATAGGAATTCCTCCTTTTCTTTTTATTTATAAGACAAAAAAATGAATCTTATTAGATAAAAACAATATTTAAATGAAGTAACAATTACTTCTCAAAAATCATTGACGCTTATGCTAAAATAATTTATAATTATCCCTAGTATGA
>JAFSAX010000136.1 GCA_017442105.1 Selenomonadales bacterium
ATGCCGATCTTATCTGCAATTTCTTGGTAGGGATTTTCCACTAACGGAAATTCATCCTGCATCATACAAATAATTTTTTTATCGAGTGCATCCAACAATATTTTCACCTACTACAATTTAAATTGCACACTAATTTTGAATTTCTTCGTCGTGGGCAAGCTTAAAAGACGACGAACGCCTTTTTGCTTTTCGATCGTGTCTAATATCTCTTTTTGTCTTTCAAGGGTCGGAGTAAGAAGCGTGAACCACAGATTATATTCGCTTTCGCGCTCATAATTGTGGGTGATCTCTACATATTCGTTGATCTTTTCGGCAACTGCTTCTAAGTGCTCTTCTTCTACGTTCACCGCAACGAGCGTGCCCGTATATCCGAGCGCGACGGAATCAAAGAACGGGCCGATTCGGCGTATGTAGCCGTTCTCCTTGAGCCAAGTAAGACGTTCTAAGACAATAGCTTCTTCTGTACCAAGTCTTTCCGCCAAAACAGCAAACGGACGCTTCGCGATCGGAAGGTCTGTTTGCAGCATATTCAATAGTGATTTATCAAACGCAGACAGCATATTTGTTCCCTACTTTACTTATATTCACGAACTTGTTCTTTTTTATGTTCATACTTAGTTATTGTAACAAATTTTCATGTATTACGTCAAGCAAGTCTGCACGTCCTGCATGCGTTACAGATGAATAGCAAAGCAAGTTTTCTCGCTCTACGCCGAATGCTTTGGTGATGATGCGTGCTTGTTTCTCCAATTCGTTGCGGCTGAGTTTGTCACATTTGGTCGCAACAAGAAGTACGGGCAGATCGTTTTCGGCAAGCCAGGCAAATGTTTCAAAGTCGCTTTTCATCGGCGTATGACGTACGTCGATAAGCTGGCAGATAAGGCGAAGATTCTCCGATTTGAGGAGATATTCGCGGATAAAATTCGACCATGTTTTGCGATTCTGTTGACCTGTTTTGGCATAACCATAGCCGGGCAGGTCAACTAAATGAAACGGTTTGCGTTCCGTTTCATTTAGTTTTGCCGTTAATTCATAGAAGTTGATCGTTTGCGTTTTCCCCGGAGTTCCGCTCGTACGCGCCAAACCATGATGACGGCTGAGCGAGTTGATAAGGGACGATTTGCCGACATTGGAACGGCCGACAAACGCGACTTCGGGAAGTACGCTTTCGGGATATTGATCTTTTTTGACTGCCGATGCAACATATTTAGCTTTTACAATGTTGATCATATTTTCTTTTTCATTCATGTTCAGTCAACGCTTCCTTCAGAACCTCGTCCATCGTTTCAACAAGCACGAATCTCATCGCACGTTTTACGTTTGTCGGAAGTTCGTCTATATCTTTTTCATTTTTCTTCGGCATAATGACCGTATGGATACCCTGTCTATATGCGGCAAGGACTTTTTCTTTGATACCGCCGACAGCAAGGACACGACCGCGTATGGTGATCTCACCTGTCATGGCAAGTCCGCCTTTTACAGCGCGCCCCGATAATGCAGAGATGACAGCCGTTGCCATGGTAATGCCTGCCGATGGACCATCTTTGGGTATCGCACCTTCCGGGAGGTGGATATGGATATCGTTTTTCTCATAAAAATCGGGAGCGATCGCCAATTCTTCCGCACGAGAACGGATATAGCTGATACCTGCTTTGGCAGACTCTTTCATCACATCACCGAGTTTGCCTGTGAGGGTAAGGTTACCTTTGCCCGCAAGGATAACGACTTCTGTCGGCAATACTTCCCCGCCGACCTGCGTCCATGCAAGGCCCGTCACCAGACCGACTTCACCTTCTTGCGCGACTTGCGTATGGTGATATTTTGCCTTACCGAGAATCGCGCCTACATTCTGCGCTGTCACGCGAATCTGTTTTTTCTTATCCTGCACGATCTGTCGTGCCGATTTACGGAATACAGAGGCGATGTTGCGTTCAAGCTCACGAACGCCCGATTCGCGCGTATAATCTGCAATGATACGCGGGATCGCACCACTCGAGATAGTAACAAGCTCGTCGGTCAAGCCATGTTCTTTTTGTTGTTTCGGTATGAGATATCGTTTGGCGATCTGAATTTTTTCCTCGTCCGTATAGCTGGAGAGCTGGATGATCTCCATGCGGTCGAGAAGCGGACGCGGAATGTTATGAAGGCTGTTGGCCGTCACGATCCAGAGAATCTTCGACAAATCATATGGAAGTTCCATATAGTGATCGCTGAACGTATTGTTTTGTTCGGGGTCGAGTACTTCAAGAAGTGCTGCCGACGGATCTCCGCGGAAGTCGGCACTCATTTTGTCGATCTCATCGAGAAGGAATACGGGGTTGCAGCTTCCTGCTGTACGCATGCCTTGAATAATACGCCCCGGCATCGCGCCAATATACGTACGACGATGACCGCGTATCTCAGCTTCATCACGCACACCGCCGAGCGATACGCGAACGAACTTACGATTCATTGCGTGTGCTACCGAATGTGCAAGCGATGTTTTACCGACGCCCGGAGGTCCTACCAAGCAAAGGATAGGCCCTTTCATCGTTTTCGTCAATTTGCGTACGGAGAGGTATTCCACGATACGTTCTTTTACTTTTTCAAGACCATAGTGTTCTGCCTCTAAGACGGATTCTGCATGGTCGATATCGAGGATATCTTCTGTTTCTTTGAGCCACGGAACCTCGAACAACCAGTCAAGATACGTACGTACTACAGCGCTCTCTGCCGAGATCGGCTGCATCTTTTCCAATCGTTTGATCTCTTTTTCGGCTTTGGCGCGTACATTGGCAGGCAAGTGCCCCGTCGCCAATTTTTCACGATATTCGGCAGCTTCGGCAAGACGTTCGTCACGGTCGCCGAGCTCTTTTTGGATCGCCTTGAGTTGTTCGCGCAGATAGTACTCTTTCTGCGTTTTTTCCATTTGTTTGCGTACACGCGCGCTGATCTTACGTTCGAGTGCGATGATCTCAAGCTCACGCGCGAGTATCTCGCACAATCTCTCGTAACGCGTTTTCAGATCAACGGCATCGAGCAAGAATTGTTTATCTTCCAATTTCAAAACAAGATGGCTGGCAATAAGGTCGGCCATTCTGCCTTGATCTTCCGTTTCAACGATGGAAACAAGCGTTTCAGGCGGAATCTTCTGGCTTGCTTTTACCCATTCTTCAAATTGATGGACAGCCGCCCGCATAAGCGCTTCGATCTCGGGCGACATGATCTCTTCTTCATGATATTCTTCTACTTGCACGACATAATGCGGCTCTGTTTCTTCGTACGACACGATCTTGGCACGGTACAAGCCTTCTACCAATACACGCATCATACCGCCGGGCAGTTTCAACACCTGTTTGATCTCCGCTACCGTACCGATCTCGCATATATCCTCTGCCGTCGGCTCGTCGATCTTCGAATCTTTCTGCGAAGACAACATGATCTGGCGATCTTGCAGCATGACCGCCTCAACAGCTTCAATAGACTTTTCTCTGCCAACGTCTAAATGAAGCATCATATAAGGAAATACCAATAGCCCACGAAGCGGAAGCATCGGTATCATTCTGATATTCGCCATAAAAAACCTCCTTGAAAAATGATATTCTGATATAAGCCTCTCCTCATACACAAGCGATGCGTTATATCCCATCATTTTCCTGCCTATATATTATAAACGAAATTCGGCTTCTCTTCAATCTCTCGTTTTATGGTATCTGGCTTTCGTTATTTTATACCGTGGCAATATGTGGTCATAACATTGACCACGACAGAAAAACGGCCTTGGACGAATCCAAGGCCGTTTTTTCTATTAAGCCGACTCTTCTTTAGACAACTTGAGGTCATCGCGCACGAGAATCGGATCTTTCTTTTCTTTTACAACTTCATCCGTAACGATGCATTTTACCACATCTTTTTCGGACGGTACTTCATACATGACGTTGCACATAATGTCTTCGATAATTGCGCGCAAGCCACGTGCACCTGTCTTCCGTTTGAGTGCTTCTTGAGCGATCGAACGAAGTGCACCCTCTTCAAACTCAAGTGATACATGATCGAGCTCCATGAATTTCTGGTACTGATTGGTATGTGCATTTTTCGGCTCTTTTAAGATGCGGACAAGTGCGTCTTCGTCGAGTGCTTCAAGCGTTACCATAACAGGTAAACGACCGATGAACTCGGGAATCAAGCCGAACTTGAGCAAGTCTTCGGGAAGTACATTTTTGAGCACTTCTTTCATATCTTGTTCCTGTTTGCTTACGATCTCCGCACCGAAGCCCATATTCTTCTTGCCGGTACGTGCACCGATAATACGTTCGATACCATCGAATGCGCCACCGCAGATGAATAAGATGTTAGTTGTATTGATCTGAATGAATTCCTGATGCGGATGTTTGCGGCCACCTTGCGGCGGTACGCTTGCAACCGTACCTTCCAGTATCTTGAGGAGTGCCTGCTGAACACCTTCACCCGATACGTCACGTGTGATGGACGGATTTTCCGATTTACGAGCGATCTTATCGATCTCGTCGATGTAGATGATGCCTTTTTCGGCTTTTTCTACATCATAATCGGCAGCCTGGATAAGCTTCAAGAGAATGTTCTCTACGTCTTCACCGACATAGCCTGCTTCTGTCAAGCTCGTGGCATCCGCGATCGCGAACGGTACATTGAGTATCTTGGCAAGCGTCTGTGCGAGGAGCGTTTTACCGCTGCCTGTCGGCCCGAGCATAACGATGTTGGATTTTTGGAGCTCCACATCATCTACTTTGGAACCCATGTTGATTCTTTTGTAATGATTGTAGACTGCTACCGCAAGATTCTTCTTCGCCTTCTCCTGACCGATGACATACTGATCCAAGACCTCTTTGATGTCTTTCGGTTTCGGCAGTTCTTTGAACTCACCCGTAATATTTTCATTTAGTTCTTCTTCAATGATCTCATTACACAGCTCGATACATTCGTCACAGATATAAACGCCCGGCCCTGCGACCAGTTTTTTTACCTGCTCCTGCGTCTTGCCGCAAAACGAACATTTCAGCTGACCTTTGTCATCGCCAAACTTCAACATTATGATGTCACCCCTTTATTTCGGGTTGCCGACCGTATCGGCGGCACGCGTAATCACGGAATCAATAATACCATACTCTTTTGCTTCCTCACTGGACATGAAGAAATCTCTTTCCGTGTCCATCTGGATCTTTTCGTACGGTTGTCCTGTATGACGAACAAAGATTTCATTGCCAATTTCCCGCAAACGCAAGATTTCTTTCGCATGAATCTCAATATCCGTTGCCTGTCCTTGTGCTCCGCCGTGCGGTTGATGGATCATCACACGCGAATACGGAAGCGCATACCGTTTACCGGGTGCACCTGCCGCCAAGAGGATCGACGCCATGCTGGCAGCCATTCCGAGACAAATCGTCGAAACATTCGGCCGAATATACTGCATCGTATCATAGATCGCAAGACCTGCCGTTACGACACCGCCCGGGCTGTTGATATACAAATGGATATCTTTATCAGGGTCTTCCGACTCCAAGAACAAGAGCTGCGCAATCACCAGATTGGCAACATTGTCATCGATCGGACCGCTCAACATGATAATACGATCTTTCAAAAGTCGGGAATAAATATCGTATGCACGTTCACCACGGCTCGACTGTTCCACGACCATCGGCACATAATTCACAGAAATTCACCTCTATCTGCAGAAATCCTCTCGGATATCCGTTCGTTCTTATTTCGATATCTGCTGATTCGTATTATTCCGCTACAACAGCGTTTTCAACGATAAGTACAGCAGCTTTCTTTCTCAAAACAGTTTTTGCAAGATCAGCTACGCGATTCTGTTCGCGGATGATCTTGTTAACTTCTTCCGGAGCTGCACCGTAAGTTTCAGCCATAGCCATGATCTCCATAGCCATATCCTGCTGCTGAACTTCCAAGTTTTCAACCTGCGCAACTTTTTCAAGCATCAAATCAGTTTTTACATTGATCTCAGCATTGTCTTTGAAGCTTGCGCGGAGAGCAGCCATATCCATTTTCATGTATTCGAGGTACTGCTCGAGTTTGAGACCCTGGTTTTCAAGATTTACAGCGATATCCTGTACCATGTAGTTGATGCGTTCTTCAACCATAACTTCCGGAACATCGATCTCTGTGTTGTCCATGCAAACTTTGATAGCGTTAGCCTGGAACATTTTTTCAGCCTGCGCAACTGCAGTCTGTTCGAGTCTAGCGCGGATATCAGCTTTCCAAGCGTCTACCGTATCGAATTTGCCGAGTTCTTTTGCCGTTTCATCGTTGAGCTCCGGCAATTCTTTGCGTTTTACATCATGAACCGTTACTTTGAACAAAGCGTCTTTGCCTGCGAGATCAGCTGCATGGTATTCCGTCGGGAACGTAACTTTTACGTCTACTTCAGAACCTGCTTTTGCACCGATGAGCTGTTCTTCGAAGCCCGGAATGAAGCTGCCGGAACCGATTTCGAGCGGGAAGCCTTTGCCTTCGCCACCCGGGAATGCAACGTCATCAACGAAGCCTTTGAAGTCGATCACAGCGAAATCGCCGTTTG
>JAFSAX010000137.1 GCA_017442105.1 Selenomonadales bacterium
ATAGAGGTCGCCCAGACGAAAGTCGGCACGACCCGCAAGACCAAGACGATCTCCGTTCGACTTCGCCACGGCAAGTGCGTTCGGCGACAAGTCTACGGCAACGCCCGTACTGCCTTCTATGCCGAGAAGCACCGACAAGAGGATCGCACCACTGCCTGTACCGATATCGACGATGCGCGGAGATTCTTTTTCCGCCAGAAGACGGATAGCCTCTTCGACGAGGATCTCCGTATCGGGGCGCGGTATGAGGACATCAGGCGTCACACAAAACGAATGTCCCATGAATTCTTTCTCGCCGAGAATATAAGCAACAGGCATACGCTGTACGCGCGCTTTGACCATCTGTCGGTACGATGCCAATTCTTCTTCCACGAGCGGTCTGTCGAAATTGACATAGAGATGGATACGGTCACATTTCAAGATATGCGAAAGCAGTACTTCCGCATCAAGACGCGGAGTATCCACGCCTTTTTCTTCGAAGTACTGCTTTGTCCAGTTTAGAATTTTTCCGATCGTCCAAACTTCTTTTCTGTCTGTCATCTTATTCTACCTGCTTTAATCGTTCCGCTTGATCTGCGGTGATAAGTCCGTTGATAAGTTCATCAAGATCGCCGCTGAGGACCATCTCCAGCTTATGGAGCGTCAGACCGATACGGTGGTCGGTCACACGACCCTGCGGGAAATTGTACGTGCGGATACGTTCACTGCGGTCGCCCGTACCGACTTGGCTTTTGCGGTCTGCGGCGACGGCTGCATTCTGCTCGGCCTGTGCCATCTCAAGGACCTTGGCACGAAGCACGCGCATCGCTTTTTCACGGTTTTTGAGCTGGGATTTTTCGTCCTGACATTGGACGACGATACCCGTCGGCAAGTGCGTGATACGGACTGCCGATTCTGTTCTGTTGACGTACTGACCGCCTGCGCCCGATGCACAGTACGTGTCGATACGAAGATCGTTCTGATTGATGTCGATCTCGACTTCTTCTGCCTCGGGAAGTACGGCTACCGTTACGGTCGAAGTATGGATACGACCGCCCGATTCGGTGGCAGGTACACGCTGTACGCGATGGACACCGCTTTCGTACTTCAGCTTGCTGTACGCGCCGTAGCCGTCGACTTCGAACGCGACCTCTTTCATACCGCCGAGTTCTGTGACGTTGCTGCTGAGGATATCGGTCTTCCAGCCTTGTGCCTCGGCATAACGCGTATACATACGGAACAGCTCCATCGAAAAGAGTGCCGCTTCGTCACCGCCCGCCCCGCCGCGGATCTCTACGATAACGCTCTTGTCATCGTTCGGGTCCTTCGGCAAAAGCAGGATAGGAAGCTCGGCGTCGATCTCCTCGCGACGAGCGCGAAGCTCACTGAGCTCTGCTTCGACCATCTTGCGGAACTCGTCATCGTCGATACCTTCGGTGAGCATCTCCTGTGCTTCTTCGATACCGCTGATGACTTCTTTGTACTCGCGGATCGTCGTCACGAGCGTCGTCAGCGATGCGTGTTCCTGCGTATATTTGCGCCAGAGCGGTACATCACAGATAACGGACGGGTCGGACAGGAGCGATTCGAGCTGCATATATTTTTCTTCGATTGCTTGCAGTTTACTGAGCAACGTTCGTTCCTCCTCTTACGCTTCCTTCACATTTTCACGGTCGGGACGGACTTCGTTAAGCGCGCGGATAGCCACTTCGATCTGATCGTCGGTCGGTTCTTTCGTCGTGAGCTTCTGAAGCCACAGCCCCGGTGCGATCGCCCAGCGCATGAAGCTCGATTCGTTGCGGCCTGCATAACGAATGATCTCGTATGCCACACCTGCCACGACAGGCATCAGGATAACGCGCGACAAGATGCGCTCTACGAGATCCGGCCAGCCCAAGAATGCGAACATAACGATACTGACGACCATGACGACTAAGAGAAACGCCGTTCCGCAGCGCGGATGAAGCGTCGTGAACGGACGCACGTTCTCGACCGTCAAGTCAAGACCCGCTTCGTAGGCGTGTATCGTCTTATGCTCCGCACCGTGATACATGAATACGCGCTGAATATCTTTCATGCGCGATATTGCGTAGATATACAGAATAAAAATTACAAGGCGCAGGACACCTTCCGCCAGATTGAGTGCGATCGGGTCGGCGATGACACTGTGCATAAATTTTGCGGCATATGTCGGAATGATGATAAAAAGGACGATCGCCATACCGAGCGAGAGAAGCATCGTAATTGCCATCTCCTTGTCGGTCATCTTGTCCTCTTCACTCTCACCTGCCGCCTGTGCCGAAAACGACAACGCTTTCAGCCCGTATACGAGCGATTCTACGAGGGATACGACGCCTCGCAGCATCGGTTTTTTCATGATCGGATACCGATCGCCGATCGAACGGATCGGTTCTTTTTGTACGACGATGTTGCCCGAAGGCTCGCGCACCGCCGTTGCGATCTCGTGGGGTCCCCGCATCATGACACCTTCAATAACGGCCTGACCGCCAACATACACTTTCTGTGACACGGTAAATCCCTCCAGATATAAATGTAGCAGAGCATCGCTGCTCTGCTCTCCATTTACTGATTTTCTTATCTGCCGTAACGTTTGTTGAATTTTTCAATACGACCGCCGGCTGCAACTGTACGCTGCTGACCCGTGAAGAACGGATGGCATTTGGAGCATACGTCAACTTTGAGTTCCGGTTTAATCGAGCCCGTTACAAAAGTGTTGCCGCAACCACAGCTAACTTTTGCTTCATGGTACTTCGGATGGATACCTTCTTTCATTACCTTTGCACCTCACTTTATCGAATGACCTTGTTATATGATAGAAATATCATTTTCGTCTAATACCGTATCATTATAGCACACGGCTCTCCTACTTGCAACCGTTATACATCACTTTTTTTCACATATCGGCTGAAACTTCCCACCCGTATTTCGGGGAACTCTTCCGCGAGGAACTTGAGGAAGCCTTTCACGCCGATCGGTTTTGCCGCTTCGGCAGGCATCTTCGGAAGGAAGTAGTCCGGGTCGATATTGAGATTGCGAAGCTGTATCATATCGATGCCCGTTTCACGAAGGAATTCGCGCCAGCCGTCGATCTCCTCGGGACGGTCGTTAAGACCCGGGAAGAGAAGGAGGTTCAAGGAAACGTATACGCCGTGCTGTTTCGCATAGGCAATAGATTCTTTGACCGCGCTCAAGCTATACGAACCGCGGTAGTATGCCTGATACGTTTCTTCTCGTCCGCTGATGATGCTGACGCGCATCGTATCAAGACCTGCATCGACGATCTTTTTGATACCTTCGGTATAACCTGCGTTCGTGTTGATGTTGATCTGACCGTTCGGTGTCGCTTCACGCATCATGCGGATAGACGGTGCGATACGGTCTGCCGCGAGGCTCGGTTCGCCTTCACAGCCCTGACCGAAGCTGACGATAGCGTCGGGCGCGTCTGTCAGATGGTAGATACCTACTTCCGCCATCTCCTCTGCCGTCGGCGAGAAGGTGATACGGCTTTGCGGTGATGGGCAGCACTCTGCTTCCTGAAGCGAGATACAGCCGATGCAGTTGGCATTACAGACAGGCGATGCAGGAATGCCTGCTTCCCAGCGATGGTAAAAGAGGTTTTCTGCTGTACAGCAATGCCATTCGAGCGAGCAATGCGCCGCCTGTTCGACGATACGGTTCGTCGGCATTTTCGCTTTGAGCGCATCGACACGTTTTTTCAGATCGTCCGTATTATAGACGGTCGGCGTCCATTTCGCATTGTCGTCCGTCTTGACGGCCGCGACGTAGAATTTGCCTTTGTCAAACGCGACTGCCGCATATCCGTAGAGCGGAAGCTGCGGTGCGTCGTCCGTCAGCTCGAACGCAGGCAGATACGTACGCGTATAGCCCATCGGGAGCATCGCCGCTACCGCATAAAGGGACGAGGCGATCTTTTCGATTTTGCCTTTCTGTCCGACGAGCGCGCTTCTGCCGGGGAGGAGCATAAGGTCTGCCCCTTCGGGAAGCTCTATCATATCTTCTTTTGTGAGTATCCGAACATCGTTTCCGCTTCTTCCGACAGGTGCCATATTCGGCGCATCGTACATTTCATTGCCCATGGCATACATTGCACACAGCATAGTATCTCTCTCCTTATCCCTGATTAAACGTATTCATGGCTTTCGTAAGACCGTCTGCGAGTATCGACTGGATACTGTCGGCGGTACGTTTACATACGGTGTTCCACGTTTCGGCTTCTTCGCCGTAAAATTTACTCAAAACATAGTTGTTGACTGTCCAGCCCTGCGGCGGGCGACCGATGCCGACGCGTACGCGAACGAAGTCTGCCTTATCGAGATGGCAGAGGATCGATTCGATCCCGCGATGTCCGCCCGACGAGCCGCGATTTTTAAGGCGCAGTCTGCCAAGCGGCAAGTCCATATCGTCCGAGATAACGATGATGTCTTCTGCATCTATTTTATAAAAACGTGCGATCTGACCGACAGCCTCACCGCTAAGATTCATATACGTCTGCGGCTTCACGAGAAGCACCTTTTCGCCATAAGCGCGGTACTCTCCGATCTCTGCCGACATTTTTTTCTGCCATGTGAGGATATTCTCTCTGCGCGCCAACTCATCGACGACGAGAAAGCCTACATTGTGGCGTGTATTGTCATATTCAGGACCGGGATTACCGAGCCCTACGATCATCTTCATACGATTTGTCCTCCGAAATATAGTCTATTTATTTATTGTACCACAAGTCATGATGTCG
>JAFSAX010000138.1 GCA_017442105.1 Selenomonadales bacterium
ATGCCGTGTTCACGCGCACCGATAACATCATGCTCGCGGTCACCGATCATCAATACAGACTCTTTTGGATCGTCCGTATAACGGAGTGCCTCTGCAATGACCTGGCCTTTTTCCGTACGCGTACCATCTGTACTCGCCCCGATAATTTTTTTGAAATATTCGCCCATACCATAATGGCGAACGATCGGATCAGCATATATCTCCGGTTTCGACGTAGCTACCAAAAGCGTCTTGCCGTTCGCCTTCAGCATCGCAAGAACGTCCGTTATCCCATCATATACACGATTATCATACATGCCGTCACGCTCGAAATATTCACGATAATCCTGTATTGACTCGCGCGCCTCTGATTCTGTCAGACCATAAAAATGCTGAAACGAATACATAAGCGGCGGTCCGATGAATGGGATCAGCTCTCTTCTGTCCGCCACTTCTATTCCTCTTTTATGCAGCGCATACTGCACCGATTTTATAATACCTTCCTGCGAGTCGGTCAACGTCCCGTCAAGATCAAACAGGATCGTATCATATCGTTTATTCATCGTTATCTGCACCTCTTTTCAAAAGAAACGGCCGATACCGAGGTATCAGCCGCTATCATCAACAAGTATATTATTAGCTGAGCATTCTCTTCATAATTTTGCCCGTCTGGTTTTTCGGCAATGCATCAAGCACAACGATCTCACGCGGTACTTTATACAGAGCAAGATTGCGCGTCAAGTACTGTTTCAATTCTTTGACATCGACCGTTTTATCTGCCTCCGCTACAATGAATGCTTTGACACTTTGTCCGCGAAGTCTATCGTCTACGCCGATAACAGCAGCTTCCAGCACGCCTTCATAGCCGTAGAGAAGTTCTTCGATCTCACGCGGATATACATTTTCACCGCTCGTAATAATCATATCTTTCAAGCGATCCACAATGAAAAGATAGCCTTCTTCATCACAATACCCAACATCACCTGTATGGAGCCAGCCACCACGCAATGTCTGAGCTGTTGCCTCCGGCAGATGATAATATCCGCGCATAACATTCGGACCTTTGACCAACAGTTCACCGACACCATGACCCGAATACTCACCATCAGTCGCTTCGACCTTGACCTCAATACCCGGAAGCGGTGTACCGATCGAACCTATTTTGATTTTTTCAGGCGGATTGACCGTAACAACAGGCGATGCTTCCGATAAGCCATAGCCTTCTTGCAGCTTCACACCGAATCGTTCATAGAACTTCTGTGCGACCGTTTCCGGAAGCGTAGCACCACCTGATACATACGTACGTACTGTTTTCAAAAGTTCAGGGTCGCCGCTGCGAGCCAAAATATTGAAGATCGCAGGCACACCATACATCATCGTTACTTGGTATGCAGCAATCGCCTGCATCGTTTCTTTCGGCGCAAACGCATCAAGAATCGTGATCGAGGCACCATTATACAAAGGATTGATAACAGCACAAAGCCAACCGAATGCATGATACATCGGCAATACACAAAGAGCATTGTCAGCCTCTGTCGTGAATACAACGGCATCAAGCGCATCCGCATTCGAAATCAAGTTCTTATGCGTAAGAACTGCCCCCTTCGGATTGCCCGTTGTACCTGATGTATAGATAATAACACAATCGTGTTCCTCTTCAACCGATTCGCATACAGGCACTCTCTCATACTGACCGCAAGCAATCTCCTTCTCCACATCTGCGATCACAAGCTGATTTACATCCCAATCAACGCCCATCTGCGCAAGCGCTTCATCAAGATCAAGCGTATGCATCGTAACAAGCGTCTTGATCTCAGCGTCCTTCAGCACATAAGCGATCTCACGCGCACTCAGCTGGAAATTAAGCGGCACAACAACACCGCCCAAACTAACGATCGCCATATAGCTGTAAACAAATTCCTTCGAATTACGAGAAAACAATCCGACATTATCGCCTTCACGAACACCCTGCGCATAAAAATACGCACGATATCCTTCAACCTTCTCTTGCATCATTCCATACGTTACAGGACTATCACCATGAAAAACAACCTTATCCGCTTCACCACGAAAAACCAACTCATGTACCAGCATAAGAGCAAACCCCTTCTCTACTTATTTCTCATTCTTTTATTATTGCTATCAAACAAGAACATACTCATTCTATCATAAAATTATAGCATAAATATACTTCTGCGACAATCCTCTACATGATTCATCATAACAATATATTACAGCAATATCAGCCTTGCTTATTTCGATCATTCCTCTTTTTTATCTTCTATTTTAGAATATATTTTGACATATTCTTAATATTTATCTGTATTTTTATTATTTCACTATACATCTTTAAAATTTGCTTGACAAATCAGGTTTACAGTATTACAATCTCAATCGTTAGTATATTTCAACAGCATGAACAAATCTTGTTATTGTCTACTCAGCGCAACAATACATAAACAAAAAGATTTTTGCAGTTGGATCATACCGACAAGATATTATTTTTAGAAAAGAGGCATTATTTATGAATGGTTTAACGATCGTAGGATTCGCCATCGTCATCCTCCTCTGTGCATATCACGGATACGGAAGATGGTTGACGAAAACATGGGGAATCGACCCGAATGCCAAAACACCGGCATTCACTCATCGAGACGGGCAGGATTATGAACCGGCTTCCAAGCTGACCGTATTCGCCCATCAATTCTCATCGATCACAGGTGCAGGTCCTGTCACAGGCCCGATCATCGCAGCAATGTTTGGTTGGCTCCCCGCACTTTTGTGGATTCTAATCGGCGGTATTTTCTTCGGCGCAGTACAAGATTTCACAGCACTCTATGCATCAGTCAAAAACGAAGGGAAATCGATGGGGATGCTCATTGAGAAATATATTGGCAAAGTCGGAAGACGTCTGTTCCTCCTCTTTGCTTGGCTCTTTACCCTTCTTGTTATCGCCGCCTTTACCGACATCGTCGCCAATACCTTTAACGGCTTCCGTCCGAACGGCGACCTCAACATTCCGAACGCAGCAGCCGCATCGATCTCGATGCTCTATATCGTCGTTGCCATCCTGTTCGGCTTGTTTATCAAATATGTTGCACCTTCGGAAAAGTTAAAGCTTGCCCTCGGGCTCGTTCTTTTGTTCGGCATGCTCGCAGTCGGCATTGCATATCCGCTCTACTTCGACAAAACTGCGTGGATATTTATCGTAATGGGATATCTCTTCATGGCTTCTGTTATGCCAATGTGGCTTCTCATGCAGCCGCGTGATTATCTCAGCTCGTTCCTCTTGATCGGCATGATCGCAGGAGCAGTCATCGGTGTACTGGTAGCCAATCCGACTGTTCATCTTCCTGCCTTCATCGGCTTTGAAGTCAACGGCAAATCGATGTTCCCGATGCTCTTCATCATGGTTGCCTGCGGTGCAGTATCAGGCTTCCACAGCTTAGTATCCTCGGGTACTTCTTCCAAAACCGTATCGAACGAAAAAGATATGCTGCTCGTCGGCTACGGTTCTATGATGATCGAAACGCTCCTCGCAGTCGTTGCGCTCGTTATTGTTGGTGCAGCCGCAACAGGCGGAAGTCTTCCAAGCGGTACGCCGTTCCAAATATTCTCCGCTTCTGTCGCAGGATTCTTCGGCATGTTCGGTATGCCAAAAGATATCGCAGTCTGCATAATGACAATGTGCGTATCCGCGCTCGCCTTGACTTCGCTTGACTCGGTTGCACGTATCGGACGCATGTCGTTCCAAGAACTCTTCATGGGTGACAGCACCGATCCCAAATCAATGACACCGATCCAACGAGTATTGACGAATAAATATTTCGCAACCGTCATCACACTCTTCTTTGGTTATCTTCTCTGTCTTGGCGGTTACATGAACGTATGGCCACTCTTTGGCGCAGCCAATCAGCTTCTTGCCGCACTCGTCTTGATCGCTCTTGCGGTATTTCTCAAAACGACAGGCAAAAAAGGCTGGATGCTCTACATTCCGATGTGCACCATGCTCATCGTCACATTCACCACACTCATCATGGCTGTCATCACCATCTTCAAAAAGCTGTTCATAATCGGTGGTTTCGTATTCTTGACAGACGGCCTGCAACTTATCATCGCAATTGCTTTGATGGCACTCGCACTTCTCGTCGCGGCCAACTGCTTCAAAAAATTATTCAGCACAACAGCACATTCAGCATAGATCCACCTACACCCCATTAAACCCGAAGGA
>JAFSAX010000139.1 GCA_017442105.1 Selenomonadales bacterium
CACTCGTACAGAGTGTTAAAGAAGCATTGAAAGCACGTGAGCTTGTCAAAGTACGTGTTCTTCAGAACTGCGAAAATGAGCCGAAAGATATCATTCCCGTATTGGCAAAAAAATGCCGTGCGGAATTGGTTCAGATCATCGGCCGCAATGGTCTTCTCTATCAAGAAAATACGGAAAAGAAAAAAATCGAGCTTCCTTAATCATAAAATTGGCTGTGCAGGTTGGAGTTGATGGTGTGCAGAGAAGTGACTTACAGAAAGCAAAACGTCTGGTAGTCAAAGTAGGTACCAGTACGATCACATATGCTACAGGACAACTGAATTATCATCGTATTGAAAAATTAGTGCGTGAGCTTGCCGATCTTGCCAATCAGGGCAAAGAGATCATTCTTGTTACATCGGGTGCGATCGGTGTCGGTATGAATCGTATGGGACTGAAAGAGCGACCGAAAACGATTCCCGAGAAACAGGCTGCGGCTGCTGTCGGACAAGGGGCTCTCATGCATATTTATGAGAAGTTTTTCTCTGAATACGGCAAAGTTACGGCGCAGATACTTTTGACGCGTGAAGATTCGATCAAGCATAGTCGATTCAATCATTCACGTAATGCGCTGTTGACGCTTCTTAAAATGGGTGTCATTCCCGTCATCAACGAGAATGATGCTGTTGCTGTCGATGAGATCAAGATAGGTGATAATGATACGCTTTCGGCGATCGTAGCAACGATCGTTGATGCTGATGCGCTCATTCTTCTGTCGGATATCGAAGGTCTTTACGATGACAATCCTCAGACGAATCCGAATGCGAAGAAGATACCTCTTGTTCGTGAGATCACGGCTGATATCGAAGCACTTGCAGGTGGTCCGGGTACCAAAAATGGAACAGGTGGAATGCAGACGAAAATACAGGCGGCGAAGATCGCTGTCAGCTCTGGTATCCATATGCTCATCGGTTCGGGCTCCAAGGAAAATATCCTGCATGCACTTCTGCATGACGAAACGGTCGGTACGTTGTTTGTAGCGCGTGAATCGCATCTTCAGCTTCGCAAACGCTGGCTGGCATTCGGTGCACGTTTGGCAGGCACCATTACCGTTGATAAAGGCTGTGAAAATGCACTCGATGCAGGCGCGAGCCTTTTGGCGGCAGGCATCGTTTCCGTTGACGGCAGATTTGATGAAGGCGATGTCGTTCGCGTATTGAATCAAAAAGGTCGCGAAATTGCACGTGGACGTACAAATTATCCGTCAACAGATGTCGAAAAGATTCGTGGTGCGCATACCGATGAGATCATTACGATCTTAGGCAGCAAACCGTACGATGAGATCATTCACAGAGATAACTTAGTCTTATTGGCGAAATAGGAGGTTTTCGAGATGAACGAGCAAACGGAATTACAACGCAAAGGACAGGCGGCGAAACAGGCTTCGCGCAAACTTGCTGTCCTTGATACGAATACGAAGAATAAAGCGCTCATGGCAATGGCTGATGCACTCTTAGCAAATCAAGAAGCGATCCTTGCGGCTAATGAGATCGACCTTATGAGTGCAGAAGCCAAAGGTACATCGAAAGCCTTGATGGATCGTCTGCGTTTGACGGATAAACGATTGGCTGATATGGCGGAAGGTCTACGCCAGATCGCAGCGCTTCCCGACCCGATCGGTGAGGGTGTTGATGCATTCTGTCGTCCGAACGGCCTTGAGATCCGCAAAGTGCGTGTACCGTTCGGTGTTATCGGCATCATCTATGAAGCGCGTCCGAACGTAACGGCCGATGCGGCAGGTCTTTGCTTAAAATCAGGCAATGCTGTCATGCTTCGCGGTGGATCGGAAGCTATCAATTCGAATATTGCCGTTATCGAAACACTTGCCGAGGCGGCATATGAAAACGGTATTCCCGAAGGTACGTTCCAGTTTATCACGACGACCGACCGTGCTGTCGTCAACGAGATGCTGAAACTGAATCAATATCTTGATGTTATTATTCCTCGCGGTGGTGCGGGTCTTATCCAAACAGTCGTCAATAACAGTACCGTTCCTGTTATCGAAACGGGTGTCGGTATCTGTCACACATATATCGATGCAACGGCAGACCTTGATATGGCAGAAGCGATCGCTTGTAATGCCAAGATCTCTCGTCCCGGTGTTTGCAATGCAATGGAAACGCTTCTTGTACATGAAGCGATCGCAGAGGTGTTTTTACCGCGTCTGATGGAAGCTTTCCGCAAAGCAGGTGTTGTCGTTCGCGGTTGTGCACGTACGATGGCGATCCTTACTGATGCCGAAGAAGCAACGGACGAAGATTGGGCAACGGAATACCATGACCTTATTTTGTCGGTACGTGTCGTTCGTGATGTCGAAGAGGCTATCGAACATATCGCAAAATATACGACGCATCATTCCGAAGCGATCGTTACGAATGATTATAACAATGCACGTCTTTTCCAGATGAGTGTCGATGCGGCGGCTGTTTATGTCAATGCTTCGACCAGATTTACGGACGGATTCGAGTTCGGATTCGGTGCGGAGATCGGTATCAGCACCCAGAAACTTCATGCAAGAGGACCGATGGGTCTGAAAGAATTGACGAGCGTCAAATATCTTATCAATGGTAACGGTCAGATTCGATGAGCATTTGGCGCACGTTGAAGGCGCACTATCGTCTTTGGCATGACTATTACCATACACCGAAAGGCGGGCATGATATAAGAGATTATCTGCGCGCTTTTTGCGTTATAACGGCAACGATTCTCGTCGTCATGGGAATCGTCTTGATGATTGTTGACAGATAGGCAGGGGATAGATATGACGAAATCAAAACGATTGGGCATATTGGGAGGGACGTTCGATCCTATCCATATCGGACATTTGGCAACAGCCGAAGCGGTGCGTATGGAATATGATCTCGATACGATCCTTTTTATCCCGTCTGCCAATCCTCCGCATAAACAAGATGCAGATGTCACTGATGCAAGTCATCGCTATACTATGACAGTATTGGCGACCGAAACGAATCCGCATTTTGACGTATCGAAGATCGAGATGGAACGAAAGGGGTTGTCGTATACTCTCTATACGCTCCAAGAGCTTCTTGCGTTGTACGGAGAAGATACGGAACTCTATTTCATCACAGGTGCGGATGCACTTGCCGAGCTTCATACATGGCACAATATCTATGGTGTACTTGAGTTGACGCATTTTATTGCGGCAAGCCGTCCCGGTATCGACAAGACAGACGAGATCATTGAATCGTTCGGTGAGCTGGGCAAGGCAAAGATACATCGCTTGACGATACCCGAACTTGAGATATCGGCGACTGATATTCGTCAGCGTGTTGCAGAGGGTCGCTCGATCCGATATATCGTGCCCGATGCAGTCATGCAGTATATCGAAGAAAATAAACTTTATCAACCAAAGAAATAGGAATAAATTCCGCCAAACTTGATAATAATGATAGCGTAGGCACTAACACCGCAGGAAAGAGAGGTGATTCGCGTGACAAAAACTCTCTATGTCGGTAATTTGCCATGGGCAACGACAGACGATCAGTTGACAGAATCGTTTGCCGAACATGGCTCTGTGTTATCCAGTCGCATCATTACGGATAAAGAGACCGGTCGTTCAAGAGGTTTTGGCTTCGTAGAAGTGGCGGATACGGATGCAGATAATATGATTGCATCGCTGAACGGTTCCAACTTTGACGGACGTCAGATCGTTGTGAACGTAGCCAGAGACCGACAGAATTGACCGAAAATACCGCAGGAGATATCCTGCGGTATTTTTGTTTGTGTTGATATGATGAATACTTCCTCCTATCTTGGCAAAAGCTAAGACAGACAAATGATAAGCATTGTTCATTAGAGTGAGGAGGTATTCGATGGGAAGTTCATTTTTTGGTGTGCTTCAGCGTGTAGGTCGATCATTTATGTTGCCGATCGCGCTTCTGCCTGTGGCAGGTCTTTTATTAGGTATCGGCAGTTCATTTACGAATCATACGATGCTGGAGGCATATCGCTTAACGAATGTTATCTATGAAGGCAGTATGGTGTATACGGTGCTCGATATTATGAATCAAAGCGGTAATGTCGTGTTTGCCAATCTGGCACTGTTGTTTGCAATGGGCGTCGCGATCGGGATGGCGAAGCAGGAGAAGGATGTCGCTGCGTTATCGGGTGCGATCGCATATCTCGTTATGAATACGGCCATCTATGCAATGATAACGGCAAATGGCGGTGTAGAAGCGATGCCGCCGAATACGACTGGTGAGAGCCTCGGTATCACGACTCTCCAGATGGGGGTATTCGGTGGTATCATCGTCGGACTCGGTGTGGGATATTTGCATAATCGCTTCTACAAAATACAGCTTCCGCAGGTGTTGTCGTTTTTCAGCGGAACAAGATTTGTGCCGATTATTTCGACCGTTGTCTTTCTTGCGGTAGGAATATTGATGTTCTATGTTTGGCCGATCGTGCAGAGTGGTATCGGGCTTCTCGGCAATCTTGTTATCCATTCGGGATATATCGGCACATGGATATATGGTATTGTAGAGCGTGCGTTGATCCCGTTCGGACTTCATCACGTTTTCTATATTCCGTTCTGGCAGACGGCAGTTGGCGGTACGGCAATCATTGACGGCAATATCGTGCAAGGGGCGCAGAACATATTTTTTGCAGAGCTGGCATCAAAAGAAACAACGCAGTTCTCTGTGGAAGCGACACGGTTTATGTCAGGGAAATTTCCGCTTATGATCTTCGGTCTGCCGGGTGCGGCTCTGGCTATCTATCGTGCGGCACGTCCCGAAAAACGTAAGATCGTTGGAGGGCTTCTGATCTCAGCAGCACTCACGGCAATGCTGACAGGTATCACCGAACCGCTCGAATTTACCTTCTTATTCGTTGCGCCGTTTTTGTATGCAGTGCATTGTGTATTTGCAGGTCTTGCATATATGTTGATGCACATTTTCGGTGTCGGTGTGGGAATGACATTTTCGGGCGGTCTGATCGACTTAACGCTGTTCGGTATCCTGCAAGGAATGGAAAAGACGAATTGGCAATGGGTCGTAATTGTGGGATTGGCGTACTTTGTGCTGTATTATTTTACGTTTTATTTTATGATAACGAAGCGTAATTATATGACACCGGGTCGTGAGGAAGATGGCGATGTCAAACTGTTTACACGGGCAGATGTCGAAGCACGCAAAAAAGGTGACAAGGCAGGCAGTGGTGATACAATATCGGCAATGATCGCAGAAGGTCTTGGCGGAAAGAACAATCTGTCCGACCTAGATTGTTGTGCGACCAGACTGCGTGTAACGGTCCGCGATGCACAAAAAGTATCTGAATCGCTCCTTCGTCGTTCAGGTGCATCTGGTGTTATTATAAAGGGCAATGGTGTACAGATCATTTATGGACCGCAAGTTTCCGTTATCAAGTCGCATCTTGTCGATTATCTTGATACGATCAATGAGCCAAACCTTGATGTGATAGAAGAAAATGAAGAGTATCAGGAGCTTATCATGTCGCCGCTTGACGGGGAGATCGTTAAGCTTGCCGATGTACCGGATGAAGCGTTTGCCGAAGGAATGTTGGGGCAGGGGATCGCTGTCTTGCCGTCGGAGGAGATATTGTATGCGCCTGCAAACGGTACGGTGCAGAGTGTGTTCGAATCGAAGCATGCCATTACACTCGTGACGGACGATGGCGCAGAGATACTGATCCATGTCGGTATCAATACAGTCGAGATGGAGGGAGTACCTTTCAATGTTCAAGTATCGTCGGGGGAACGTGTGGCGATAGGTGATGTATTGATGACGTTCGACAGAGGTGCTATTACGGCGGCAGGGCATCTGCTCGTTACGCCGATCATCGTTTGCAACAGCGATGAATATCAGCTCGTAGAAGGATTGGTGGAAGGTGAGATCGTGCATGGAACGCCGATCCTCCGCTTGGTCAAAGGAGGTAAATGAGATGGAAACGTTCACGTATAAGATAACAGATCCTGTCGGAATTCATGCCAGACCCGCAGGGCAGTTGGTGAAGATGGTGAAAGGATTATCAAGCAAAGTTACGATCGTCAAAGATGACAAAAGTGCTGTTGCTACGAAGCTGATCGCTATTATGGGTCTTGGCGTACAGTCGGGTGATACGATAACTGTTACCGTAGAAGGTGCGAATGAGAAGGTTGATGCGGCACGACTTAAGTCGTTTTTAGAAGAACGACTGTGATGCGCAAGCAAAGGAGGAATATCGGTGATCGTAGTACAAGGTCAAGGCGTATCGAGTGGTATTGCGATCGCGCCTATCGCTTTTTATCAAAGACAGATCATTTCGGATAAGAGTACGCCTGCCGATATCGGTGAGGAGTGGCAGAAGTTTTGCTCGGCTGCAGAAACGGCGCAGACCGAACTGGTGCGATTGACAGAAAAGGCTCGTACAGAAGCGGGCGAAGAAGCCTCTCTTTTGTTTGAAACACATCAGATGATGCTCGATGATGAAGATTATCGAGATGCCATCGAAGGGAAGATCAAAGAAGAAAAGTTGTCTGCTTTGTCTGCGGTACAAGCGGTGACAGAGCAGTTTGCAAAGATGTTTCGTGCGATGCAGGATAGTTATATGCAGGCACGTGAAGCTGATATCAAGGATATCGGGATGCGGCTCATGCGCATATTGAGCGGGCAGGAGAATCAAGGATTACGCTTTGAAGAACGTGTTATCTTGGCAGCCGATGATCTGGCTCCGTCGGAAACGATACAGCTTGACAAATCGAAGATAGCAGGGTTTTTACTGTCGGGCGGAGCGGCAGCAGGGCATACGGCAATATTGGCGCGGACGATGGGGATACCTGCTGTTATCGGCTTGGGCGAAAATCTGTTGCCCACATATGAGAGGCGAATGGCGATCCTTGACGGTGGTACAGGCAGTGTGATCGTCGATCCGAATGAGGATATGATGAAGAGATATCGAGAACGAAAAGAGCAAGACGCCGAAAAGCAAAGCTGGATACAGCAGCTCAAGGGACAGCCGAATCGTACGCGTGATGGGCAAGAAGTGCGCATCTATTGTAATATCAGTACACCGAATGATGTGCATGCCGTCATGGTCAATGATGGGGGTGGTATCGGCTTGTTCCGCAGTGAATTCCTCTATCTGAACAGTGATGACTACCCGACGGAAGAGGAGCAATTCGAAGCGTACAAAAGCGTTCTTGTCAATATGGCAGGCAAGCGCGTTATCATTCGCACGTGTGATATCGGTGCTGATAAGCAGATAGACTATTTCGGATTGCCAAAAGAAGATAATCCTGCGATGGGGATGCGGGCACTTCGTATCAGTCTTAGCCGACCGCTCTTTTTCCGCAGTCAGCTCAGAGCTCTCTATCGTGCGTCGGTATTCGGCAGGCTTGGTATCATGTTTCCGATGGTGACGAGCGTATGGGAAGTGCGTGAAGCGAAAAAATGCTGTGAATCGGTCAAACAAGAGCTAAAAAAAGAAGGTATACC
>JAFSAX010000140.1 GCA_017442105.1 Selenomonadales bacterium
ATTGCCGTTGAAGGCAGTATCATATGCCATGCCCGGGGTGAAGTGGAAGCTGCCCGAGATTTTTTCATCAAAGAGAGTATCTTTCATCGGTTTTTCGATATATGGGTTGACACCGAGAGCGAATTCGCCGATGTAGCGTGCGCCTTCGTCTGTGTCGAATACTTTGTTGATCTTTTCCGTGTAGTTGGCAGTCGCTTCGACGATCTTGCCTTTGGAGAAGGTCAGTGAGATGTTTTCATACGTTGTGCCCTGATAAACAGCAGGCGTGTTGTACGTGATGGTACCTTCAACAGAATCGCGTACAGGAGCGGTGTAGACTTCGCCGTCGGGGATATTGCGGAGGCCGGAGCATTTTACGGCAGGGATGCCTTTAATGGAGAAGGAGAGGTCGGTGCCGGGGCCGACGATGTGGACGCGGTCGGTGCGGTTCATCAATTCAACGAGCGGCGTCATGGCATCTGCCATTTTTGCATAATCAAGGTTGCAGACGTTGAAATAGAAGTCTTCAAACGCACGTGTGCTCATATTCGCGAGCTGTGCCATTGAGCCGTTTGGATAGCGCATGACGCACCATTTCGTTTTCGGTACGCGAATGTCGCTGTGGACGGGCTGCATCCAGCATTGTTGATACATCTGCATCTGATGCGTGGGAATGTCCGAAAGTTCACTGATGTTTTCGCTTGCTCGGATGCCGAGATAGGCGTCCATCTCTTTCATGCGGGCGGATTCCCACTCGCCGATCATCGTAAGCTGTTCTTTTGATGCTGATTTGAGGAGGGCGCGCGTCAGACGATTGTTTTTGAGTGCGAGAAAGGGGATACCACCGACTTTATACGCTTCTTCTACGAGTGCTTCTGCGAGCGGATGTGCGCAGTCAAAACATTCGATCAGAATCTTTTCGCCTGCTTGGAGGTCTGTTGAATAGCGGATAAGATTTTCCGCTAATTGTTGTATTCTCATATCCATAGATAACGAACTCCTTTATTAAGATATTCTCTTATTAGGATTAGCCGTTTATTAAAAAATACCTACCGAAATATTGAAAATATCTTGTATTTTTTTATGAAGTGGAGTAAAATATAAGAGTAATCTAATTCCTTGATAGCTCAGCAGGTAGAGCAATCGGCTGTTAACCGATCGGTCGTAGGTTCGAGTCCTACTCAAGGAGCCAGCTAATTTACCGCAGATTTTTCTGCGGTTTTTATATATTTTGCTTGCATGAATTGTCGAAATATGATATAGTCTACTTGCATTCTAATATGGCGCGTTGGTCAAGCGGTTAAGACACCGCCCTTTCACGGCGGCTACATGGGTTCGAATCCCATACGCGTCACCATGATATTGATACGGAGAGTAATATCTCCGTTTTTTTATACCCAAATTAAAGAATCATCTTATAAGGAGGCATTTTATATGTCTGTTGCATTGTTATTGGGAATTTGTATGGCGGGATTCGTTTATTATGACAGCGGAAAACGTGATGTGTCGATGGGAGCACGTGCGGCTTGGACTGCCGCTGTATTTTTGCTTGGTATTATTGGACTCATTCCGTATTTTATTTTTGGTCGCAAGAAAAAGAAAGAAGAACCTGTTCTCTTAGAAGACGGTGCGATCGACGTGACGGAAGATGCTACTGCCAGCGGTGTTTGTATAGCTTGTGGTGCAAAGATACCTGTTGATTCAATATATTGTCTTCATTGTGGCAGAAAGCAAGAAGAGATTATCGACGTTCCGACAGAAGATGCGGAGGAAAGACAGGAAGGTATTTGTCCTCTTTGTGGAAAAGAGATTCCTGTAGGTGCCGAATATTGCATCCATTGCGGCAGAAAGATATAAGTGATCGAAGCAGATTCTCTGAAGAAGGGAGTCTGCTTTTTATTTTATCGTAATAAAAAAACACGAACTGCAGTCAGTTCGTGTTTTTATGCTGTATGGTGCGCCCGGGCAGAGTCGAACTGCCGCACCCGGCTCCGGAGGCCGGCGCTCTATCCACTGAGCTACGGGCGCATTTGTTGTGCAAAATTCATTGTAGCATAAAGAATTGTGAATGTCTAATCTTTTTTGGTAACAGTTGGATAATAAAAAGGGAAGGCTGCCGAGGTAGCTTTCCCTTTTGTGTTTATTTTATTCTGCGTGGATGTCCATTGCACGGCTGGCTACGATGTCAACACCGAGGCCGAGGATGTTTTCACAGATGGTCGCGCCTTCTGCGATCGGTGCTTCTACGGTGATAGTACGAAGATGCTCGGCACAAGCAAGGACTTGGTCTTTGGGGAGCGGGCTTTTGGATACGACAGGAAGGAGCGGTAAGAGGCCGCCTGTGATGCGCACGGTGGAGGTGAGCATACGTTTTGGAGCAGTGATCTCTTCTTGTGCATATTTTGCGCCGCGCGGGCAGGTGTTGCCTGTGACGTTCGTGACGCTGCCGCCTTCGATGGTGGCTGTCATTTCACAGCCCATCGGGCAGACGATACAGTTGAGGACTTTCGTTTCGGACATGAGTTACACCTCCCGATTGATGGAGACTGTGATTTCTCCACCGAATGTGGCTGTTTTTTCAGCAGGGATATTGATGGCGATCATTTCGCTCGGTTTGGCAACAGGGAGCATTTTGCTCATGATGACCGTGTCGCCCGATTTGATCTCAAGTTTGACTTTGCGCTCAGGTTTGCCGACACGCATGAAGAGTTTGGAGTCTTCGCCAGCAGGTGGCAACGAAAGAATTTGCGGTACGCAGGTGCGGATGCCGTCGCCTGTTTTGACGTTGACACGTCTGAGCATCGGCGGATGAGGTGCCTGTGCGTGGAATGCGGCGAATTTGCCTGCGATCTCTGCTTCTTCGGATACGAAGTCAACAAGGTCGTGTACGTGTACAACGTTGCCTGCGGCAAAGATACCGTCGAGGCTGGTGTGACGACGCTGGTCGACGATCGGGCCGTTCGTCAGCGGGTGCATCTCAAGTCCGAGGCCTTGAGAGAGCTCGTTTTCGGGGATAAGACCGACGGAGAGAAGGAGCGTATCGCATTCGATATCAAATTCGGTACCCGGGATAGGCTGCATTTTGTCATCGACTTGTGCGGCTGTGATACCTGTGATACGGTCGCGTCCGTGGATCTTTGTAATAGTATGCGAAAGATGGAGCGGGATATCGTAGTCGTGAAGACATTGTACGATGTTTCGCGTAAGACCGTTGGAGAATGGGCAGATCTCGAGAACTGCTTGTACTTTACAGCCTTCGAGGCTCATACGGCGTGCCATGATAAGGCCGATGTCGCCGCTGCCGAGGATGACGATCTTATGGCCCGGGAGATAGCCTTCCATGTTGACCATGCGTTGTGCCGCGCCTGCGGTGAATACGCCTGCGGGGCGTTCGCCCGGGATGCGGATGGCACCGCGTGTACGTTCGCGGCAGCCCATCGTGAGGATGATCGTTTTGCCTTTGAGTTTCAGAAGTCCGTGTTCGGGGCTGACTGCAGTAACAGTTTTGTCGCGAGTGATGAGAAGTACCATCGTGTCAATGAGAACTTCGATCTCCTCTTTATCTTTGATAAGCTCTGCGCAACGGTATGCGTAGCCGGGGCCGGTGAGTTCTTCCTTGAAATGGTGGAGGCCGAAACCGTTATGGATACATTGCTGGAGGATACCACCGAGTTCGCGGTCGCGTTCGATGATGAGGATTTTTTTTGCGCCGTTTTCGTATGCGCTGTATGCTGCGGAAAGGCCTGCGGGGCCGCCGCCGATGATGATTACGTCATAAAGAGTGTTTTGCATCTTAAGCGTCCTCCTCGTTGGCAGAATTTTTTTCGTAGAACATGTGCGAGTTGACGAGTTCTTTGCGTACGGCAGAAACAGGAATATTCAGCTCACGTGCAAGGATCTGCGTAACGCGCGGGCCGCAGAAACCACCTTGACAGCGTCCCATGCCTGCGCGTGTTCTGCGTTTGACACCGTCGACTGTGCGAGCACCGCACGGCGAGTTGATTGCATCGACGATTTCTCCTTCGGTGATCGTTTCACAGCGGCAGATAACACGGCCGTAGAGGTTGTTTTCTGCGATGAGTGCGGCTTGGTCTGCCATGCTCATGCGATGGAAGATCGGTTTTTTCGGCAGAACGCCGTTCCAGTCATCTTTTTTTGCAAGGTTTTCTTTATCAGCAATAAGGCCGACGAGGTATTCTGCGATAGCAGGTGCGCTTGTAAGACCGGGGGACTGGATGCCTGCGGCCTGAATGAGGCCTTCGGTTTTCGTAGAGTGACCGAGAATAAAGTCGCCTGTGCTCGATACGGCGCGAAGACCGCTGAATTCGGTAATAGCCGAGCCGAGAGGAATGTTCGGCAGGAGCTGGCGAGCCGAGTTGATGATCTCATTCATACCCTGCATCGTAACAGCTGTATCGTCTTTATCTTCGCCGTCTTGTGCGTTCGGGCCGATGAATGTATTGCCATGTGTCGTCGTGCAGACGAGGATACCTTTGGAAGTCTTGCTCGGTGTCGGGAATACGACGCCACGTACCATATGGCGGTATGCCATTTTGTCGAACAAGATATATTCGCCTTTGCGCGGATGGATGGTGAACGTATCGTCACCTGCAAGGTGGCTGATCTTGTCGGCATAGACGCCTGCCGCGTTGATGACATAGCGTGTTTTAATCGTGCCGAGATTTGTTTCAACGGCTTCGATCGCGCCGTCAACAAGTTGGAATCCTTCTGCCTGACATTCGCGAATGACTTCTGCTCCGTTTTGGACAGCACATTCGGCGAACGCTACGGTAAGACCAAACGGCCAGCACACGCCTGCTGTCGGTGCCCAAAGTGCGCCGAGGACATCTTTAGAGAGGTTTGGTTCGCGACGGAGGACTTCTTCTTTAGAAAGGATAGTAAGTCCTTCGATGCCGTTTTCCTCACCGCGTGCGAGAAGCTCATGGAGGGTTTCCATTTGTTCTTCCGTCGTTGCAACGACGAGAGAACCGAGCCAGTCGATATCGAGGTTGAGGTCGTCTTTTAATTCATGGTAGAGTTTGTTGCCGCGCGCGTTCATGATCGCTTTTTGACTGCCCGGTTTGGCATCGAATCCTGCGTGGAGGATCGCGCTGTTGGCTTTGGTCGTGCCAATCGCCAAGTCAGGTTCTTTTTCAATCAAAATCGATTTCAAGTTATACTTCGATAACTCGTAGAGGATTGCCGCGCCTGTGATACCGCCGCCGATTACGACGACATCAGCTTCACGGAAAATACCCATTATCTCACGCTCCTTAGTTATAAAATACTGCTTGGATATAACTTTATTGTACCACAAAATAAGGGGAAAAGGTGATAGTGGTGCGATTTATTCAAGAGGATTTTCTTAGAGATAAGCGGAAGATAAAAAAATAAGCCGCCCGCGAAGGACGGCTTATACTTGCTTTTGGATATAAAAATGGTGCGAGTGAAGGGACTTGAACC
>JAFSAX010000141.1 GCA_017442105.1 Selenomonadales bacterium
CCGCAGGGGTCGTGGAGGCGGTATCGGGCAAAATATATAGATATCCATACCGAACCATCGTACGGTGAGATCACAGAAAGACTGGCACCGTTTGCGCGCGAATACAAGGTGTTCGACAAGGCAGGCTATTCCGCGTATCGGGCAGACGGGTTCGCCGAATGGACAGGCGAAGTGGCGCGTCTTGTCGTCTGCGGAGTGATAGCCGAATGTTGTGTGTTGGCGACGGTGCTCGAAGCTGCCGAGCGAGGCAGTGATATCATTTGTCTGACTGATGCGTGGGCAAGCACGTCCGTTGATAAGCTTCGCATGGCAGAAGTGATACTGTCGGAGGATTTTGCTCCGCATGTGACGCTGATGCAGGCAGACGACTATCGTCGCGAGAATAAAAAAGACTGACGAACAAGTCGTCAGTCTTTTGTCGTTCTTAGTGATGGAAGAGGCGAAGGCCTGTGAATGCCATTGCGATGCCGTATTTATCGCACGTTTCGATAACATTGTCATCGCGGATCGAGCCGCCCGCCTGTGCGATGTACGTTACACCGCTTCTGTGAGCGCGTTCGATGTTGTCGCCGAACGGGAAGAATGCATCGGAACCGAGCGATACGCCCGAGAGCGTCTGGATCCAATGTTTTTTCTCTTCGCGCGTAAGAGGCTCCGGTTTTTCGGTGAAGAACTGCTGCCATACGCCTTCTGCGAGAACGTCCATATAATCATCGGAAATGTAGACGTCGATCGTGTTGTCGCGGTCGGGGCGACGGATCGAGTCTTTGAACGGGAGCGCGAGCACCTGCGGATGCTGGCGGAGCCACCAGATATCAGCTTTGTTGCCGGCAAGGCGCGTGCAATGTACGCGGGACTGCTGGCCTGCACCGATACCGATAGCCTGACCGTCTTTGGCATAGCAGACGGAGTTCGACTGCGTGTATTTGAGCGTGATAAGAGCGATAAGAAGGTCGCGGCGTGCTTCTTCCGGGAGGTCTTTGTTCGCCGTCGGGCGGTTTTCAAAGAGTGCTTCCGTGATCTGTGCGTTGTTGCGCGACTGCGAGAACGTGATGCCGAACAAGTCTTTTTCTTCGACTTCTTCCGGAACGTAGTTCGGGTCGATCTCGATGACATTGTACGTGCCTTTACGTTTCGTTTTGAGGATAGCGAGTGCTTCGTCTGTGTAACCCGGTGCGATCACGCCGTCGGATACTTCGCGAGCGAGCATCGTAGCCGTTTCTTTGTCGCATACATCGGAGAGTGCGACGAAGTCGCCGTAGGACGACATACGGTCTGCACCACGCGCACGAGCGTAAGCCGTTGCGAGCGGAGTGAGCTCCAAGTCATCTACATAATAGATCTTTTTGAGTGTATCGGAAAGCGGAAGACCTACTGCCGCACCTGCCGGGCTGACGTGTTTGAACGAAGCTGCCGCAGGAAGACCTGTTGCTTCTTTCAATTCTTTGACGAGCTGCCAGCTGTTGAACGCATCAAGGAAGTTGATGTAGCCGGGACGACCGTTGAGAATTTTGATAGGAAGTTCTGCGTCGTTTTTCATGTAGATCTTCGACGTGCTTTGGTTCGGGTTGCAACCATATTTGAGCATGAATTCTTTCATTACTTCTTCTCCTTTGCCGAGATCGCCGAGAGGCATATCTCTTGTCATATTGCGGTTATCTATTCTTTCATTATACGGTGCAAAATGTTTTTTTGTCAATCGTGGGAGGACGATTTGTGTTACAATAATAACAAAGGGGGATATGATATGGAAACGTGTACGCTCTGTCCGCGTATGTGCAATATCGTGCGCAAACAGACGAATGATGATATAGAGGGAACGCTCGGTTACTGCAAGATGAGCCGTACGGTAAGGCTTGCCAAGGCGATGCTTCACGAATGGGAGGAGCCTTGCATCAGCGGCAGTCGCGGAAGCGGAGCGGTGTTTTTCAGCGGATGTCATCTCGGCTGCATCTATTGCCAGAATCACGATATCGCAGACGGTCACGGGAAAGATGTGACGGTAGAACGCCTTAGAGAGATATACGGCGAGCTCGTTGCAAAGGGCGCGCACAATATCAATCTCGTCACAGCATCGCACTATCTTGACAGCGTCATAGAGAGCCTTGATGAGCCGCTTCCTGTACCTGTCGTCTATAACTGCGGCGGCTATGAGCGAGTGGAATCTCTGCGCCGTCTTGAAGGCAAGGTGCAGATCTATCTTCCCGATATGAAGTACATGGACAGCCGTCTTGCACGTGCGTATTCGCATGCCGAGGATTATCCGCGCGTGGCGAAGGATGCCATTCGCGAGATGGTGCGCCAAGTCGGCGCGTACGTCATGGACGACGACGGCATCTTACAGCGCGGTGTCGTGATACGCCATCTGCTTCTGCCGGGTGCGGTCGAAAATACGAAGCGCGTCATCGACTGGGTGGCGAGCGAATTCCCTTCGCATATGGTATTGTTCAGTCTGATGCGCCAGTATACGCCTTGTCGAGAATTGCCCTTTCCTGCGCTCAATCGGCGCGTGACAGACGAAGAATACCAAGAGGTCGAAGACTATCTGTTCGAATCAGGTATCGAGGACGGGTTCGTGCAGGAAGAAGAATCGGCAGATGCAGGATATATTCCCCAATTCGACCTTGCAGGAATATAAGGGATGGAGATGAACGCATTGGGAAAAGAACAAATAAGAAAAAAGAAAACTTTGCAGGAACGTTGGGATGAAGAGATTCTCACTGATAATACTCAATTTGAATATTGCAAGCAATGTAAAGATTGTACGTTTCAATCTGACGGAAGTGTATGGAGTAATCATTATACAAAAGCGTCTTGTCAGAAGTATCGACATCCTAAATTTAAACCTATAGAAGTAATTGATAATAAGGGTAACTGTCCTTACAGAGAAGTATAGTAATATGAATGAGAACGGCCTTATCGGCAGGTCGTTCTTTTTTTGCGCACCTCTTTCATACGGATAGGCAAGGAGGGAGTCTGTATGAAGATCATAGTGCCACCACTCGATAAAGAGGCAGAAAAACGATTATTACGCGTACTTGCCGAGGCCGCGCTCGAGGTGGGGCGAGAGCGCGAAACCAATCTTTGCATACCTGACATTGTGCGTAAGGAGGCTGACGATGACAAAGACGGTCGCCGCGTATTGCCGTGTATCGACAGCATCGAATGAACAGCTGGCAAGCCTTGGTGAGCAGGAATCATTCTTTCGCGATTACGCGAGAGAACATGGGCTGACGCTCTACCGCATCTACGCAGACGGCGGTGTCAGCGGTACACGGCTTCGCGATCGGCGCGCATTCGGCGAGATGATGCACGATGCGAAGGCGGGATTGTTCGACCTCTTATTGGTCAAGGATATCTCACGCATGGCAAGAAACGTACTCGACTTTCTAAGCTCAGTACGCGAGCTGAAACGGCTGGGCATCGACTGCCGATTCCTCACGGCGAACTGTTCGTCGGGAGAAGGAGAACTGTTCCTTACCATTCTTGCCGCCGTCGCGCAGGAAGAATCGGCGAACCTTTCAAAACGCGTGAAATTCACGAAAGACCATCACGCGAGAATGGGGCGCGTGCCGAATCGCGTCTACGGCTACGACAGAAAAGAAGGCGATATCTTTCATATGACGATCAACGAGCGCGAAGCCGAGGTTGTCAGGCGCATCTACCGACTGGCAGGCGAAGGCTGGGGCAGTCGGCGTATCGCAAGACTGCTTAGTACGGAAGGCGTGCTGACGAAAAGCGGTCACCTCTTCGGCGAAAGCAGTGTACGACAGATTCTCTCAAATCCGCTCTACTGCGGCACGTTGCGTACACATCAGACGGAAGTCATCGACTATCTGACGAGCGAGAGGCGCACCGTACCAACGAGCGAACAGTATACGTTCTGCAGACCCGAATGGGCGATCGTATCGGAAGACGTGTGGCGGGCGGTGCAGAAGGTGCGCTCACGTCCGACACGAGATCACAGCATGGCAGGAGAACATCTTCTCGTATGCGGTGTATGTAAGAGCGCGTTTCGCAGGCGTACGCAAAAGAGCGGTATCGTCTATACCTGCGGAAAGCGTGACCGTGAAGGGAGGAGTGCGTGCCCGAATCGTACGCGCATCAAAGAAGAATCTCTTATCGAAACACTATCTGCGTGGCTCGATACATGGATCACGCCTGCGCGGTGGGCAGACGCCCTTCGACTGGCGCGAAAACTGTCTGCCGAAAGCACTGTAAAGCTTAGGCGCACGCACGAAAAAAGACGGGCAAATCAAGATGCGCTTTTGCTTACGGGCGCCATCACGAGAGAAGAATACAGGCGGCGGTGTGCACTTCTCGCAGGCGAAGCACGTGCGAGCGGTGCCGTAGAGCCGTCTGCCTGTCTTGGTGCGCGTGATGCCGTATGCGCACGTATGGCAGAAAGCACGTATCGTCCGCGATGGATACGCACGATCACCGCCCAAGAGGACGGCGCGCTGCTTGTTACGCTTTGCTAGACCGCACTTGCGCAGACCGTCTATGTAGCGAGCCTGGGTGATCCGATCGCCGATCTTGTTGCCAACATCTATGCCGAGCAGGGTGCACGCGTCACGTACGAAAATCTCATTGCCGTCTGTCCCGACCCGTGCGTCAAAGATGTGCTTCGATATTTGTGGGAACGTGAAGTCGTCCACCTCCAGCGATTCGGCGAAGCACTCAACGAGGTGCAGGAATGGATGTGCAAATGCAAACGTGTATGGAACGGTGCCGATACGGCTGAAACGGTATAAGCAGACGGTTAGAACCATATGGAGGAAAGAGGGGCGGAAGATACGCTCCTCTTTATATTTGTAAGAAATGGCACGATAAAATCATTATAAAAAGAAGGTTTTTGCGTACCGAAGGGGAATTTATATCAATACGATAAGATGCAAAAAATGAATCATAAGGAGAGGATAACGATGAAAAAATTACTCTTATTGGTCACGACTCTTTGCCTTTTCTGCTTCAGCTCGGTCGCACTTGCGGCGACGAACGGACAGATCTTAACGAAAGAAGAAGCAGTAGCATCGCAGGTGATGTCTGCGCTGACGAAAACGACATCTTATGAAGTCGTAAGCCAAGACTTTACGCCCGCTCTTCAGCAGTCGCTCGACAAAGCAAAATTGAATGAAATGAAAAAAGAAGTCAGAGCGAAATTCGGTAAAATGCAGGATATGAAATTCATTGCGCTCCAGAAATTCGATCAGGGCGACCGTGTAACGTATCTGGCAAGCTTCGCGAAACAGCAGTTCGTTCGCATCGAATTCTTGTTCGATGTAACGACAGATGCACCGAAAGTCATGAGTTTCTCGCTTACACCGCTTCAAGTACAGCAAGAGGCACCGGCAGAACAGGCTAAGAAATAAGCAAAGTTTAGTAGACAATATTGACGAATGTACGTTTCAGATAGACGATTCGATGAGAATGAGAAAAATTTTCTCAAAATGTTGTAAAATGTGAAAAAAATATTTGGCAATCTTGCGCTTTTGTTGTAAAATAAGAGATATACAAGTTAGCCAGTTTCAAGGTGAGGAGAGATAACTGTGATTGAAAAGGTTTATGAGAAAATTGAAAATAACGCGAATTTCCGCAAGTTCATGAAAACGTCCTTGGTTGCACCGAGAAACGACGAACACGTGATGGAAATCATCATCGCTTGCTCCAAATTGGCAGGTATGCCGCTTACGAAAGAAGAATTCTTGGCATATCAGCGCGCAGGCATGGAAAAAATCACGCAGCAACCGGGTTACTTGGACGCAGAATAATCTTTATTTATAATGCCGTGTAATGGACAGTGAAGTCTTGGCAACAGGATTTTACTGTCCATTTTTATATATTCGAACAGAGGAATGATACATATGAAAATTACGATCGCTTATTACAGCAAAGGCGGCAGAACAAAAGCGATGGCAGAAAAGATCGCAGAGGGTGTGCGCTCGGTCGACGGTATGGAAGTCGGCGTGTTCGCTATCGACGAGATCGATCTCGATTTCCTCGCTGAAAGTGATGCTTTTATTTTGGGAACGCCCGTCTATTATGCGAGCAGTGTCTGGCAGATCAAAAAGTGGTTCGATGAATCGCGTAATATCTCGCTTGCAGGCAAGCTCGGTGCGGTGTTTGCAACGGCAGACTATTGTCAGGGCGGTGCCTCGAATGCACTGACGATGCTCTTGACGCATATGATGGTCAAGGGCATGATCGTCTACTCGGGCGGCGGTGCATACGGC
>JAFSAX010000142.1 GCA_017442105.1 Selenomonadales bacterium
CGGATAGTGGTGTCGCCTGCATAATGATAGAGATAAAGATTCCTGCACTGACAGCCGCACCGCACGCTCCCCAGAATCCACAGATACCGCCCGGCACCTTCGCTCCTCGGCTCTGCATCTCGACCAAAGCAGACATCAGTTCCACGTTACTGCCCGCATTGCAGTAAGCAGTAAGAAGGGCACTGCCTACAATGGTATGATGCTCGGGCCCGTGCATATGACAAAACGGCAGATCGACCAGTTCCTCAAATATGCGGATAGGATCCTTGGAGCGGGTATTCATACACACCTCTATGATCGTATCCAATCCTTTCGTATGACATTCATTGCATACATAATGTCCTTCCGTACACTTTGTGTTGCTTGGCTCGGTCTTGTGACAGACAGCACATTCCATCGTTTTTTCTCTGTCAAGATAGACGAGTGGCGCTTTGCAGATCAAACATTCTTCCGTCATGACAAGTCCCCCTGCAATAAAGTGAACTGATTTTTGTCGAATATGAGGAGGCCGTCATCTCGCATTTTGCCAAGCTCGTTTGACATGGCACTGCGGTCTACGGCAAGAAAGTCGGCGAGCTGTTGACGATTGAACGGTATGGTGAACGTACCGCTGTTGTGACGTTTGGCTTCCTCCGACAGATAGGAGATGAGCTTTTCGCGTGTAGAGCGTTTTGCCATATGGCCGAGTTTCTGTACGAGCTTGCGATTTTTTTCCGAGATAGCAAAGAAAAGATTCTTGACGACCATCGCATGGAATCGGCATGCAGACGAGCATACGGTGAGGATCTTGTTGACATCGAACAGAATGACGGTACTATCCTTCGCCGCGACGATATCATGGAGAAGCGCACCGCTGTCGGGCGCGGCATACGCTTCACCGAACATCTCTCCGACACCGACGATATTGATGATACTGCGATTGCCCCAGTAATCATGCTTCTGAATATGGATACTGCCCTCTGCTACGATAGCAATACAGCTGAGATGTTCTCCTTGACGGAAGATGTGTTCTCCTTTTTTATATATCACACACTTCGCTTGCAGACATCCGAGCATGGCAAAGATGTCATCTTCACCTACACCTGCGAACAGTTGTGTCTGTTTGAGCATTTTTAAATATTTTTTCATAAAAATCCTCTTTCTGTTGTAAATACAACCGATTTGTTTTATTTAATATAATATGATTATATCACAAAGTCAATGGATGCCACGATAAAAACTCCGAGGTATCCACCCTCAAAAAGCGAACGAGGCAGACAGCTCATACTACCTCGTTCGCAATCTCCAAGGAGGTATTGATATGATTAGAAAGATCATCAAAATCGACGAAACAAAATGCAACGGTTGCGGCGCGTGCGCGATTGCCTGCCACGAGGGCGCGATCGAAATGATAGACGGCAAAGCAAAACTGACTCGCGAAAATTATTGCGACGGGCTCGGCGATTGTCTGCCTGTCTGCCCGATGGATGCGATCACGTTTGAAGAGCGCGAAGCACCTGCTTACGACGAAGCGGCAGTGCTCGCAGAGAAAGCGAAGAAAGAAGCACAGTCAGCTCCGCTTCCCTGTGGATGCCCCGGCACAGCGGCGAAAAGTATTGCCCGAACCGAGCCAAAACAAGAATTACCGACATTCATGGAAAGCCAGCTCAGACAATGGCCTGTACAGATCAAGCTGGTATCGGTACAAGCCCCGTATTTCGACGGCGCAGATGTGCTGATCGCGGCAGACTGCACCGCATATGCGTATGCGAACTTCCATCAGACATTTATGAGCGACCGTATCACACTGATCGGTTGTCCGAAGCTCGATATGGTCGATTACCGAGATAAACTCTCGCAGATTTTCGCTCTCAACGATATTAAGAGCGTCACCGTAACACGCATGGAAGTCCCTTGCTGCGGCGGTATGGAAATGGCGGTCAAAGATGCCATCACCGCCAGCGGAAAGGATATTCCGTGCCGAATCGTAACGATCTCGATAGATGGAAAGATACTCAACTGATAATTGATTTTTAGGAGGAAATTAGTATGGAAAAGAAAATGTTTTGCTTTCAGTGTGAACAGACGAGAAATTGCACAGGTTGTACAGGTGCGGCAGGTGCTTGCGGTAAATTGGCAGGCACAGCAAAATTGCAGGATAAATTGACAGGCGCGCTTATCGGGCTTGCTCGTGCGGCAGAAGGAAATGAAGCACGCATTACACCTGCGACCGACAAGCTTATCTTGAAAGGTCTTTTCACGACAGTAACGAATGTCAACTTTAACAATGAAACGATCCAAGCGATCATTGATGATATCCACGCGGAAGCATCTCGTCTTTCGGGCAGTGCCGATGTACAGGATTATGATATGGAAGAGCTTTGGAACGCGCATGAAGATATCCGTTCTCTTAAATCTCTTATCCTCTTCGGTCTTCGCGGTATGTCTGCATACACGCACCACAGCGCAGTCCTCGGTTATACGGACAAGGCAGTTCTTGCTTTCTTCTATCAAGGACTCCGCGCGATCGGTCAGGAGGACTGGGGCATGAATGAGCTTCTCCCGATCGTGATGAAGCTCGGTGAAGTGAACCTCACAGGCATGGCGCTCCTCGACCAAGCGAATACCGAAACGTACGGTAATCCAACGCCGACCGAGGTCACGCTGACAGTAGAAAAAGGGCCGTTCATCGTTATCACGGGCCATGACCTCTACGACCTCAAAGAGCTTCTCGAACAGACAAAAGATAAAGGCATCAACATCTACACGCATGGTGAGATGCTCCCTGCACACGCATATCCCGAGCTGAAAAAATATCCGCACCTCAAAGGCAACTTCGGTACGGCATGGCAGAATCAGCAGACCGAGTTTGCAGATATTCCTGCACCGATCCTCTACACGACGAACTGCCTCATGCCGCCGAAATCGACCTACTCTGACCGCATCTTCACTACGGCAGTCGTATCGTATCCGAATATCGCACACATCGGCGAGAACAAAGATTTTACTCCGATGATTGAAAAAGCACTCGAACTCGGCGGTTATCCGACCGATATGCACTTCACAGGAATGAACGGCGGTCACTCGGTCATGACAGGGTTCGGTCACAACGCTGTACTCTCTGTCGCAGATAAAGTCGTCGAAGCAGTCAAAGCAGGCGCGATCAAACACTTCTTCCTCGTAGGCGGCTGTGACGGCGCGAAGATGGAGCGTAGTTACTACACCGACTTCGTCAAGCAAACGCCGTCCGACAGTATCGTACTGACGCTCGCTTGCGGCAAATATCGTTTCAACGACCTCGATCTTGGCACGATCGGCGGATTCCCGCGCATCATGGATATGGGACAATGCAATGACGCGTACAGCGCGATCAAAGTTGCTGCGGCTCTGGCAGAAGCGTTTGAATGTGATGTCAACGACCTTCCGCTCTCCTTGGTCATCTCTTGGTACGAGCAAAAGGCTGTCTGCATCCTCCTCACCCTTCTTCACCTCGGCCTCAAAAACATCTTGCTTGGCCCGTCGCTCCCCGCGTTCGTATCGCCGAACGTCTTGAATTTCCTCGTAGAGAACTACAACATCTCCCCGATCACCACACCTGAAGAAGACCTCAAAAAGATCCTCGGATAATATAGCCACCAACCACTTATCTGCAAACACTTATCAAAGCAGAAATATCTCTGCCCCGTGAAAGAAAAAAGCTCGCTTTAAAGCGAGCTTTTTTATCATACCTAATATTATGCTTTTGCAAGGCAAGCATCCGTATAGAACGCTTCCATTTCTTCTTTCGTCTGGAAGTTAGCAAGATACATCTGGTTGCCCATTGCACCCGAGAGAGCGAACGGAATACGTTCAACCATTTTCATGTTTGCGCTGTATTTTGCTACGAGTTCTTCATGGCTGATCGCATATTCTTTTTCATCGCGACGACCAATGAATGCGCAGTAAGCCGTTTCACCGACTTCTTTTTCCGTTTTGTCGAATGCGATCATATCAGCCCAGATCTTGTATACGTCTGTGCTGTTCGAGAAGTTCATCATATCGGGAGTGAAGCCGCCCGCAGGACGCATGTTGACTTCAAGCGCCATAACATCGCCTTTTTTCAATTTAAGACCTTTGTGATCTTCTTTCATGCGGAAGAATTCCAAATGAACGAAACGGCTTTTTACACCGAAGCTTTTTACCGTTGCACGACCTGCCGCACGGATATCTTCCGGCAATTCTTTGTGGATGTAGTACATCGAATCGTCTTTGTTGATAACGACTTCCATCAAGTTGGAGAGCGTTACGTTACCCGTTTCGAAGATCGGATCGCCGTTGGAATCAATGATCGCATCATAAGAGTTTACCTGTGCATTGAGGAACTCTTCCATGATGTACGGTACTTCTTTCGGATATTCGTTGATAAAGTTCACCAATTCTTCATCGTTCGTAAGTTTGTACGTAGCTGCCGCACCAACACCGTTATCCGGTTTTACGACAACAGGGTAGCCTACTTTTTTGATGAATTTGCGGCAACCTGCCAAGTCTTTTACCAAGTGGTAACGAGCTACCGTGATCTTTGCTTTTTTGTAGAATTCTTTCATTTTCGATTTGAATTTGATGAAGGAAATGTCTTTCGTCTGGAAACCGCTTGTGATGTTGAAGTCGGTACGAAGCTGTGCGTCTTTTTCGAGCCAGTATTCGTTGTTCGATTCGAGCCAGTCGATACGGCCGTATTTGAACGTGAAGAATGCTACTGCGCGATATACTTCGTCATAGTTTTCGAGGCTGTTTACTTTGTAGTACTCGTTCAAGCTGTCTTTGAGCTCTTGGCTGAGTTCATCATACGGCTGTTCACCGATCCCGAGCACGTTAAGGCCGTTGTTTTTGAGTTCGCGGCAGAATTTCCAGTAGTTTGTCGGGAAGTTCGGGGAAATAAAAATAAAGTTTTTCATGTTGTGTTTTGCTCTCTTTCTTAATAATAAATATGTAGCGGCATATTAGCCTTCTAACAACTTAGGCAGGAAATACGGTACTTGTTTGTGCCACCAAGGCCAGTCATGGTTGACATCATGTCCCCAGATGTCTACCCAAATATTGATTCCTTTTTCTTCGAAGATATGTTTGAGCTGGAACGTCGTCGTCGTATCTTCCCATGCACCCTGACCAACGCAGATGATACCTTTGTTGCGGTTGTATTTTTCAATATACGGATGATGCGACGGCATATTTGCCATATAGTGTACAGGCGAGTTGTTATATACGACTTCGTCCATGTAACTGCCGAAACCGAATTCACCCGTATAAAGACCGCTGAGTGCAAGCATTCTGTCAAAGATATCAGGGAAACGGAGGAACAGGTTTACCGAGTGCGATGCACCCATGCTGCAACCGAACAGCATGATACCGGGATTTGTATGCCAGCCGTTACGCATTTTTGCCATCGAGTGGATGAACGGTACCATTTCATCAACGATATAGCGGATCCACTGTTCATGACGACGAGCACGCCAGTATTCGTTACTGCCTTGCGCCGACCACGTTTCTTTGTCGATCGTATCGATCGAGAATACCATAACCTGGCCCGATTCGATCCACGGTCTCCAAGTATCCGTCATGTGGAATGCTTCGAAATCGATAAATTGTCCATCTTGGCAAGGAATGAAGAGTACCGGACGACCTGCATGGCCGTATACTTTGCATTCCATTTCGCGTCCCAAGGCAGGACTGTACGCTCTAAAATATTGTGTTTCCATCCCAAAACCTCCTATGTTATTTCAAATCATAAAATAATGTATTCATAAAGAACGGAATCTGTTTTTCCCATGTCGCCTCATCGTGATCTCCATTCGGAACGACACGACAATCGAGCATGACACCGCGTTCCAGCAGTTTCGATGCCACGCGATTGAACTGCCATTTCATATTCCAATGAAAACCCATCTCATACGAGCCGTAGTCCATATACACGATGGTATCTTTTTTGATCGGTGCATGACTGAGCAGATGGTCAAGCTGTGCAGTCGCGAACCAGATCGACGGTGACAATGCCGCTGCCCGCGAAAAGACATGATTGTAACGCATTACCGCGTACAAGCTCATCAAACCTCCCATCGAACTGCCCGAGATGAACGTATGCTTCCGATCAGGCAGTGTCGGATAATGCTTGTCGATATACGGTTTGAACGTATTGACAAGCCATTTCATCGTAATATGCCCACGGCCTTTGATACGGCCCAATTTAGAATTATCGAATGTAAACGGCGAATACTCAGATAATCGCCCATTATCCGGACTATGATTACATTCTACCGCAGCAATGATCAATTGCAGTTTATTGGATTCGGCGAACTTCGCCATTCCCCAACTCTTGCCATACGTTGCATCTTCGTCGAAAAACACATTGTGTCCATCGAACATATACAGTACCGGATATCGAACGTCAGAACCTTCTTTCCAATCGTCCGGCACATAAACATAAGCCCTTCTGACAGTTTTTCCCGTCAGTTCGGGAATCGTAATATTCCATTTTGTAATCATATTCAGGATCTCTTTTCTATTTAAAATTATTTAATACATATCGCAACCATGTCAAAACATGCTTGCCGTCTCAAACCACCTTACCTA
>JAFSAX010000143.1 GCA_017442105.1 Selenomonadales bacterium
ACAACATATTATGCACCAGACCGTGATAGATATTTCCCGCACCGATTCTGACAGCGCGCGCAATATCTTCAGCCGAAAAAAGTTTTGTCAGCTTATCAAGCGTCCCGATAAGCGGTGTCGTATCAAAATAAAGCTGAAATAATTCCGACGGCTCCCAACGCAAGAGTTCTTGTTTTCCCGCAAGAAAACCACATATCAAGTTCCTATTAGAAAGGCCGTCAAGCATATCATTGTATGTACGGATATCATCTGCTTTGAGTTCATCCAGTATCATAACAATATCGATATCACTTTTTTCATTTGCTTCTCCTCTACCGTAACTTCCTTGCAATCCGACGAAATATATCCTCTCACCAAACACATTCTGTACCGTTTTCACGAAGCAAGGTATCCATTCTTTTAACTGTATCATAGATTCTTCCCTCCTTCGACTACTTCCTTAGAAAGAATGACCCCCTGCCAAAAAAGCAGGGGGATTTTTCTTATTTCATCAATTCTCTTACGAAATTCGGAAGTGCGAAACAACCTTGCTGAACTTCAGCATTATGGTAACGCATTTTCATCGTCTGACGGCTCGTATCGGCATCTTTCGGGCCGTATTTTTTCGAGCCGAACGTGAAGCAATGGCAGCCACCCGGATAGATGGGGATATGTGCCAAGTAGAGATCCGTGATCGGGAAGATGGCTTTTACATCTTTCTGGATGCGTTTGATAAGCTCTCTGTGATAGAACGGAGATTCCGTCTGCTGTACGAAAAGACCGTCTTCTTTGAGCGCTTTGTATACGTTTTTGTAGAATTCCGGCGTGAAGAGACCTTCGCCCGGACCAATCGGGTCGGAGCAGTCAACGATGATAACATCGTATTCGTTCGTAGCGTCTGCCATGTGCTGAATACCATCACCGATCTTGAGGTCAAGTTTCGGATTAGGTTCGTTGAGTGCTACGCTGATCTCAGGCAAATATTTTTTGCAAACATCAACGACCATGCCGTCGATCTCTACCATTTCTACTTTTTCTACTGTGTCATGACGAACGACTTCACGTACCGTACCGCCGTCACCGCCGCCGATTACGAGAACTTTTTTCGGATTCGGATGAATGAAGAGCGGAACGTGTGCGATCATTTCATGATATACATATTCTTCAAAAATACTCGTCTGGAAAACGCCGTCCAATACGAGCATACGACCGAACTGATACGAGTCGACAACTGCTACATCTTGGAATTCCGATTTGCCTGCAAAGAGGGTTTCTTTTACGCGTGCCGTAAGACCGAGCGTTTCTGTTTGATTTTCAGTGCACCATAATTGCATAGTTTCTACTACCTCCTAAACAACATCTTATCTTTTATTATACCGAATTTCACAAATTATACAAGTCTAATACAAAAAAGAGGGCACTACCGCCCTCTTTTTGTAATTATATTTTCGCTGCGATGGCTTCTGCCATTTCCATCGTGGATGCTTTTTTCATGCCTTCACGATAGAGATCTGCCGTACGATAGCCGTCAGCAAGGACTTCATCGACTGCTTTTTCGATCGCCAGAGCTGCTTCGTTTTCATCGAGCGAATAGCGAAGCATCATAGCGGCGGACAAGATCGTACCGACAGGGTTAGCGATCCCCATACCTGCAATATCGGGTGCACTGCCGTGGATAGGCTCATAAAGCCCTGTCCCCTTACCCATGCTTGCCGACGGCATCATACCGATCGAACCGCCGATAACAGCGGCTTCATCACTCAAGATATCACCGAACAGATTGCTCGTGACAAGAACGTCGAAGCCTTTCGGATTGGATGCGAGCTGCATTGCCGCATTATCTACATACATATCGCCGAGCTCTACATCAGGATATTTTTCTGCGACTTCATGCGCCGTTTTACGCCACAGTCTGGACGATGCAAGTACGTTCGATTTGTCGACCGAAGTGACTTTGCCTTTGCGTTTTTGTGCCGCTTGACAAGCAAGCTCTACGATGCGTTCGATCTCCGGTTTCGTATAGAATTCTTTGTCCCACGCAGTCATCACACCATCGACTTCTTGCGCTTCGAATTTCTCACCGAAATAGATACCGCCTGTCAATTCGCGAACAATAAGAATATCTGCACCGCTGACAAGCTCTGGCTTGAGCGGAGAGTATTCTGCAAGCGAAGCAGGCACGCTGATCGGACGAAGATTCGCAAAAAGTCCGAGTGCCTTACGAAGTCCGAGAATTGCACGTTCAGGTCGAAGATGCGGTGCTACACTATCCCATTTCGGGCCGCCGACTGCACCCAAGAGGACTGCATCAGCCGCTTTTGCCGCATCGATCGTTGCTTGCGGAAGTGGTTCGCCGAACTTATCGATTGCCGCACCACCCGCATCGTATTCGCTGAAAACAAGCTCGATATTATGTTTTGCGGCCACTTTTTTAAGTACCAAGATCGCCGCATCTGTGATCTCTCTTCCGATCCCATCACCCGGAATCACGACTATCTGTTTCATATGATTATTCTCCTTTGACGTAGTTGATAAGACCGCCCGCTTTGGCAATATCTTGAATAAAGCCCGGAAGCGGCTGCGACGAATATTCTTCACCAGTCGTAATATTCTTTACGATGCCTGCACTTAAGTCTACACTGATCTGATGGCCTGCTTTGATCTTCTCTACATCGTCGCCGATCTCAAGAAGCGGTAATCCGATATTGATCGCATTGCGATAAAAAATACGCGCGAAATTGTTTGCGATAACAACAGGCACACCGCTGGCTTTAATCGCCACAGGAGCATGCTCACGCGAGGAACCACAGCCGAAATTGCGATCGGCTACGATGATATCGCCTTCTTGTACATTGGGCGCGAATGTCGTGTCGATATCTTCCATACAATGCGCCGCCAATTCTTTCGGATCAGCCGTATTCAAGTAACGAGCGGGAATAATAACATCTGTATCAATGTTGTCGCCATAACGCCATACTTTGCCTTCTAAAATCATCTTACATGACCTCCTTCGGTTCTGCGATACGTCCTGCAACAGCACTTGCCGCCGCAACGCTCGGACCTGCCAAATATACTTCGCTGTCTACGTGTCCCATACGACCGCGGAAGTTGCGGTTCGTCGTCGAGACAGCACGTTCGCCTGCTGCAAGAATACCCATATAACCGCCAAGGCATGGACCGCAGGTCGGTGTGCTGACGATCGCATTCGCTTCGATGAATGTTTCGATATAACCGCGTTTCATTGCTTCCATATAGACATGCTGCGAACCAGGGATAATGATGGCGCGCACATCATCATGAACTTTTTTGCCTTTTAATATTTCTGCCGCTTGTTCAAGATCCTCGATACGACCATTCGTACAAGAACCGATAACGACCTGGTCTATCTTGATCTTGCCGACATCTTCTACATTCTTCACATTTTCGGGAAGATGCGGAAGTGCTACAACAGGTTTGAGCGCAGAAAGATCGATCGTAACGACCGATGCGTACTCTGCATCTGCGTCAGCCTCTACGATCTCGTACGGCTTCGTTACGCGACCTGTAATATATTCCATCGTAATCTCGTCAACAGGGAAAATACCGTTTTTCGCACCTGCTTCAATTGCCATATTCGAAATGGTCAGACGGTCTGTCATCGTAAGTGATTTTACCCCTTCACCGGCAAACTCGAGTGCTTGATAACGAGCACCGTCTACACCGATCATACCGATAAGCGTCAAAATAACATCTTTACCGCAGACCCATTTCGGAAGCGAGCCTGTCAATTCTACCTTAATGGTAGACGGTACTTTGAACCACGTATCGCCTGTTGCCATTGCCGCGCCCATGTCAGTCGAGCCGACACCTGTTGCAAAGGCACCGACGGCACCGTATGTACACGTATGGGAATCGGCACCGATGATAACTTCACCCGGAGCGACCAAACCTTTTTCAGGTAAAATAACGTGCTCGATCCCCATACGACCAACTTCGAAATAATGTTTGATCTGATGCTTCTTCGCAAACTCACGCATCGTTTTTGCCATACCTGCCGACTTGATATCCTTGTTTGGTGCAAAATGGTCAGGCACGAGTGCAATTTTTTCGCGGTCAAATACCGGTCGACCTATTTTTTCAAATTCTTTGATAGCGGGCGGAGCCGTAATATCGTTCCCCAATACCAAGTCTACTTTACTTTTGA